>JABUSI010000293.1 GCA_021442745.1 Erysipelotrichaceae bacterium
TTCGAAAAAAAGCAAATCAGTACAGGTAATGAATGACCGGGACAGCAGGATAAAAATTTCTGTATAAATAAAACACCTCCTTGGATAATCCGCATCGGATAGAACCAAGGAGGTTTTTTTCTGTTTTTATAAAGAGAAGATGAGTGTTGTTTGTTAGCGAAATACTTCATTTAAGATAAATCTAATTTAGAAAAAACGGATGCATCGAAATTCACTCCCCATTTGCCTTTACCCAGTCCCCATTTTGCAAATTTGTATTTTTTGATGTCAGGTATTTCAATGTTGTTTCTTGACAGGAAATCAACAAGTGATAAAACCAAATCATTTAGTTCTTCTCCCTGATCTGAAATTGAAGTATAAAGGTAAACATTGACCATGTCTTCAATTATAACGGTTAGTATATGATTGACGTCACTGTTGCAATCTTTATATAAATCTGTTAAATAATTAAATTCTGATTTTGACAGGTAGTTAAAACCATATGATTCAAAATCATTTGCATCAAAAATCACTTCAGGCATATATTCTACCATTGGGTAAAACCAGTCATCATCTATCCACTCGGCGCTGGATACACTCCACATTTTCTTCAGTAAAGTTTTCCAGTTTTTGTCGGGGTATTTGGTTAAAACGTAGTTTTCGAAACAATTTACAGAAAAAGCCAGTTGTCCTAACACAGATATTTCCTTTAAATCGTCTTTTAAATTGTTGTTCATGTTATTCGTCCTCCCATCCGCTATAGTTTTCTTTGATTTTGCCTTTAAAGGCATATGAGCAATTCTCACAGGCTTTTTTGTTTGTGCCGAATTTACTCTTGGTTGTATTAATAGTCTTAATGAATAAGTTATTTAGTTTTGCACCATCGTTTAAGGCTTTGTTTATTGCGTCTACTTCAGCACAGTTTGCAAGAGGATATGCATTTAAAGATTCATTCGGCAATAATCCTTTATGCGTTGCATCACCAAATATTATTAGATTCTTAGATTCATGGTTAATATGTATGCCCTTGTTTCTTCCAAAGTATTCTTTGTTCGTTTCACAGTCATACACTATGGTTGCTACGGTAAACAGGCTTTGATCTTTTTTCGATAATCCTTCCTTGTAATTTTTTGCCCAATTACACAAATCGTTTTGTAGTTTTGTGTGAGAAGGCAGTTCTGAATAGTTGTTGGGTTTTGTTTCTGCTCCCTTGGTTCTTTTAAACAGACCACTTTTTGGTTTACTCATATGAATGCCTCGTTAATTGATGGTCAGGAAAGAACATACTAATTATATCATTTGTGGTCATTATGAATCTCCTCTGTTTGCTTAAAATGTTTTGCTGTTTCACTGTCATACTGCTTAATAACAATCCCTTGTTTTTTCAGATTGTCAAAAAAATAGTATTTGTCTGATCCATATACAATAATTGCATTTGGATGAAGTGTTTCCATTAGGTTATCTAAAAATGATTCGAATCTTTTTCTGTTTTCTTTGTATTGCAACCCACTACCAACGGTTCCGATTGATACAATGCTTTCGGAAGGTATGCCTTTAAAACAAAAACTCAAATCATCTTCCGATCCTCTGACATTGTTGATAACACTTAGTCCTCTTTTTCCGCATTGATATCCGAATGCTCTCATACGATAAGTGTTAAAATGTTTTAGTGATTCCGGGAAATCTTCATAAGTACTGAAATCAGGAGTAATAATCCCTTTGAAATGACATAGGATTTTAAATGCATCATCAAAAGAAAACCATATCCCTCTTGATGTATCAAATTTATAATCATCAATATAAAAGCATACGTATGAATCTTCGAAAAAATCATAATTGTGTAAATTGAAGATATTATTTCTATAGATTTTTTTGGCTTCCATCCATGTGATAATGCTTTTCGGAAACTCTTTTGCCGTTGTTGGACAAATCGGTATATCGTCATCGTATTCTGCTCCATCAACCATTTCCGGATTCCACCATATTGTTTTTAAGCCACTTCGTATTTTTTGTTTCATTGTATAATCTCCCTATATAAAATGATGACTGTGATATACTATCGTTGAAATCAAGCAAGAAGGATTTCATATCATCTTCACCTGTTTTAAGTGTAGGAAAAATCAGGAGATTAATAGTTGGCTAAAGAGTTGCAGAAAGGTTGTAAAAAGTTGTAATGAGTTGTAATGAATTTGTTTTTGTTAATGTAATAAAGATTCTAAAAAAACATACTTTGTCAAAACAGTCGGATGAAGTTCTGCTAAATGAAATGATAGGAATTCTTATAGATGAATATGATTTCAAAAACAAAATGGGGAACAGCATATATTTCGATAAAGAAACAACAAGTCGACTAATGAATAGGAAGGTTGAATTTCCTGTTTGTATAGCCGAATCAATAGGAATAGATGGAATAAAAACGGTAGTGCATAACGGAGTTGCGGATTTTGTAAATGAGTATATAAACAGGAATTCTTCAACGCAGATAATCAAAGAAATTAAAGAATTGTATGAAAAGGATATTTGTATCAGCGAAGATTTATCAAAATATCTGAATGAAAAAGCAACGGATTTGATTGATTTTTTAACTGAAGTATTTATTGAAACGATAAAGTATCCGAATAAAAGACTACTACTTAAGAAGAGAATCTGGGTGCGTGGTCAAAATGAAATACTTATTTGTTCAGGTGATATATTAGAAGAGGCTTTTGGTAAGGCAAACGAAAAGAAGATATATGTAATTCCTGTAAACTCATCCTTTGATATGATATTAAGTAATCCGGAAGATGCTAAACAGCACGTATCTGAGAATTCTCTCCATGGTAAATGGCTGGCAAGAATCAGAAAGTATTACAAAGTTGATTTGGAGCAGGCAATTCAATCGGAAATAGATATCAGGAAATATGAAGCTGATAAAAAAGAGAATTATCCTTTAGGAACAATAGTTGTCATACGAATGGGAGAACTGTATTTTTACTTATTGGCTCTGTCTGATTTTGATGAAAACAATATGGCTCATGCAAGTAAAGAAGACTTTAAGAACGTTATCTGTAAATTACTTGAGTTTTATGACAAAAACGGTCAGGGCTATCCGATATATATCCCTTTGATGGGAACGGGGAGATCAAGAATTAATCTGAGTCATAAGGAATCCTTGTGCATTATTAAACAAGTTCTAAAAGACAATACACATATGGTGCACGGGACAATAAACTTGGTAATTTACAGTAATGATATGAGCAAATTAGGGAAGGATGATTTAAATGATTTATAGAACAAGAACCTATATTGCCGGAGATTGGACGAATGATAAAATAGCAATAGATAAGTTGTTTCAATGGAACGATAGTAATTACTGGAATCTGGATTTTGTTGATGTTCATAAGTTTCATCAATCAAAAGACAGTAGTTTGAATTGCTCGATCAAAAAGTCATTGTCAGAGAGAATGGATTCATGTAAAACCTTCGTGCTTGTTGTTGGTGATAAAACCAATACTACAACAGCCGGATCGTGCAGGAATTGCAGTAACTACAACTTAAATAGTATTTATTGTAAAAAAGGGATAGGTGTAAGCTGTAAGAGTTTTATACAATTTGAATGTGACAAAGCAATTAGAGACAGATTGAAAATTGTGGTTCTGTATCATTCAAAATATGTTCACAAGTTCTTTTGCCCTGAATCGGTTCGTAATACAGGGGAACATATTGCAATGATAGATGGTGACGGGAATTGGAATTATAAAAAAATCAGAGATGCCATAATGAATTGAAAAACCGGTTATGAATGTAATAACCTGGAAATACCATTTTCAAGGGAAATGTACACCTTGAACCGGATGTTTACATGCAGTAAATTTGATAAACGGTGAATAGTTTGAATACAAAGAAAGGTAATCGTATGCATCATGAATTACAAGAATTAGAAGAAGCAAAACGACAGTTTGATTCGCTGATTCATAAACTGGAAGAAACGGTAACATCATTGGAATCCAAACCGGATCCAACCCGGTACAAGTCTCAGATTACGCTGGCAAAACGCCGGATTGCGGCAATGAAATTGGCCAATGAACTGATAGAAAACGAGGGGAAAATGTATGAACATTAACATCAGGGTTAAAGGAGTATCAAACAGGGAAAACAAGATTCAAACGATTACGTATACGTATCCGGACGGGGAATATACCGTAGACCGGTTTTTACGGGAAACGGTACGGATCAATCTGGAGGAATATCAGAAGATTTCCCGGGAAACCATACCGGGCAAGGATTATTACGACCGCAGTGAAAACAGCCGTAAGGTATTACAGGTGTTGTCTTTTGAAGAAATAGAGAATCAGGCAACGGGCGGAAAAGTATCGTTCGGGGTTGTGTACGGAGATTCGGAAGTGGATCTGAAAAATGCACAGGATAATGCGATACAGTGTTTTGAAGACGGTATGGTGGCCTTGTTTGCGGATGGAAACCGGTATGAAGAAATAAAAGAAATACTGCCGTTGCAGGAAAACAGTGAAGTGATATTTGTACGACTGACGTTTCTGGCAGGAAGAATGTGGTAAGGGGGATATTCTATGGCATACGGGTATGAATCAAGAAGAACTTTTTCAGACAAGTTGTTTAATGACTGGACAAGTACGAATGCGTTGAAAATCAAACGTCTGGATGTGGAAGTATGGCGTGTGTATGAAGAAATCATTGCCGGTACACACAAGGAGTTCGTGTCGCGGGTTCAGATTACGAAGTATTACGAAAAACATCATAAGAAGGAAACACTGGCGGAGTTTGTGAAGAAATATCTGAAACCGCTTGTGGATTTGTTTGTGCCAAAGGAATGTACGGATGATTTTTATCATGTTGTCGACAGCATGACGGAATATCCGTATCCGATCGGGTGGAACCGGAGAAGCTTACGCAGTAAAGATCCGGCTGTTCATCTGGGACATCTGGAACAACTGTTGTATGCGTATATGGTGTTTGGTACGTATCAGGTATCGGTGAACGATTACGTGCGGGAGAATCTGGAAGAAGAATTGCTGGATTTCAAGAAGAATACGGAGGAAAACCGTAATTTCAAAATGTGTCTGTCGATGCAGGATGACATGTTTGCGGCAAGAATCGATGCGAATGATACGCAATTCATAGAAACGGTAAAGGAAGCGTTTCTTTCGGACCGCAATACGGTGGTAGTGTCCAGGGAATTAATTCGTGGCGTGGTGAAGAGTCATAATACGGAACTGCATGATTTATTGGGTAAGTTCCTGTTGGCTGCCAGGTTGTCTGAGGGAGTGCGTCAGGTCATTTGTGAGAATGCCGATTGCGGTACGAAAGAAGCCTTTGTGCGTCTGTGTAAGGTGATTGCTGAGAATAACCTGTTGCGTTTTGCGGCAGTGAAACGGGCAGTCGGCACGTGGACGGCATTGTATAACAGTGACCAGGCGGAACGGCTGACGGAGAAAGTATTCGGGATGGTATTGCATGTTGCCGAAGATCCGGAGTATGCGGAAAGTCTTCTGAATTCAACGGATTGTGTGGAAATCTATCTGGGTTTGTGGGGACTGGCGTATGAGGATGTCAATCTGGCAGTACAGAAGATGAAAGAACTGGCACAAAATGGTACGAGATTACAGGCACTGACTATCGGGTATTTCAATGAAATCATTCAGATACCGGAAGTGACGAGAGATGTTGCTGTTTTAATGTTTGAAACCTATCCGGATGATCTGGAACTGATGGCGGTGTATATGAATACGTATCTGCCGAATTCCAAGGTGTTTGAACTGTTGCGGTTATTGGCAGACAGGGGTGAGCAGAGTCTTCTGGTTGCCAGGGAAGAAGATTTTACATACATAAAACCGGAAATTACGATGCTGATGCCGGATAAAAAGACGGCTGAGAAGCAATACGAGATTCTGAAACAGGCACAGAGTACAGCAAAAAAGGAACAGGTGTTTTCACCGGTTGTTTTCCCGTGGTACGGAGTGAAACTGACACGTTCGCAACTGGTTGTACCGATGATGTTTCTGGCGTATGTACTGGAAGATCCGGATAAGATGGATGAAGTATGCGGTATGCTGCCGTTAGTTGATGCTGATACGGGACACCGGCAAAATCTGTTACGATTGCTGTTACATGAGCCGAAAACGGAAGTGCAGAGAACAACCTTGCTGGAAGCCATTGCCGATCGGGAAGGACAGACAAGAAGTACGGCTTTCCGGATTCTGAGTGCGAAACAGCTGAAGAAAGAGGATATCCGGAAACTGGAGGGACATCTGAAAGGAAAAAATCAGGAAGTCCGTACCAATACGTTGCAGTTGTTGATGAAACAGACGGAAGAAGGACAGACGGAAAGTGCGAAACGGCTGTTATCCGATTCTAATGTACAGGTGCGGTTGGCGGGATACGATATTCTGAAAAAACTGAGTGAGGCACATCCGGAAAAGAAGGAAACATACGGTTCGCTTCTGATTTCTTGTGTCGGAAATGCCGATGCGTTAAGCGAACAGGAAAAGATTCTGTTTGAGGAAATCGTGAAGGAACATACAACAGAAGATATCCTGAATGTCAAGGGATACGGATTGTATCCGGAAAACTTTACATTGGATATTCCGAAAGAATATACAAACGTTCCGCGTGACGGAAAGAACGTACGCAACCGGTTTGATATGTCCGGAAAGGATTTCGAGAAGATTGAAACGGCTTTTGATCAACTGATTCAGAAGGAAGGAACCAGGGAATATACGGACTTTTACGGTGATACTCAGCTTTTGGGAAATGAGTTCCGGCAGATTGCCGGTGCGGATAAACCGTATCATCTGCGGTATCCGTTCCCGGAATTGTGGGAACAATTCTATGACGAACACATCCGGGATGAGAAGGCATTCTGGAACGTGTATGTAGCGGTTACTTTCAATAATGTGGAAGAGGAAATTACGGATGTGGCAGCGTATCAGAAAGAACTGACAAAGTTATTCGGGGATGCGGCAACGTATGAATATACAAGTAAAAATCATAAGCAGTTTTCCTATGACAGTACGTTGAAAACCGTACTGAATTGCATTGCGAGCATGAAGAATTTCGGATTCCCACGGAATCTGGCACTGGAAATTGCTGCTTATGTGGCTGATTTGCCGGAAAACATGCGGTGGTTTACGCCAAGAAAACGTAATTACTGGTACAACGAAAAGGACCGGGTGCCATTTACGAAAACCCGGAAGCTGGATATTGTATGGAATACATTGGGACAATGGAGAAATGAAGAGGAGTTTGCGGAAAACTTCTGGGCAAAAGTTCAGGTGGACCGGGCGTTTGATTTCCGGAACAACTCTTTCCGTAACGGAATCCAGAGAGATGACCTGGTGAATTATGTATCCTTGTATCCGTGTCTGAAGATGGCCGAATACAAGCGAATCCCGATGGAAGCGGTCAGCTGGTACGGACTGGAAGTACTGGGCGCGAAGGAAACGATGAACGAACTGAAGAATTTCAGTGGGATTACACTGACAAGATATATGTACGGATGCCTGAAAGGGTATATGAAGGCGGACTGGGATACAAAAGAACTGGATACGGAATGTGAATACTACAAGCAGGGGAAAGCGTTGTATGAACGGATTGCCGGTATCATGTTAGACGTCGAGCTGAAACGCGGGGACTCCCAGACACCATTCTCAACGGCTATCGGACAGCTTCAGACAATCAAAGGCATGAACCGGTTGTTTGAGGTGTTGAATGCGTTAGGAAAAGATACGCTGGACCGTAATGCGTATTACGTCTATTCCTGGAGTGTGCCTACGGGTTCCCGGAAGGAATGCCTGTCGCACATTCTGAAGATGAGCGAACCGGCAGAAGGCGATTCGTTTGAAGAATTCGCGAAGCTGTGTAAAAAATACAAGATCAAGGAAGAACGCCTGATGGAAGTGGCCATGTACAATCCGAAGTGGATTGACTGGATTGAACGGTACGTACAATGTGACGGATTAAAGAGCTGCTGCTACTATTTCATGGCCCATATGAACGAACGGTTTGATGACCGGAAGATGGCGATTATTGCGAAGTATACGCCTTTAAGTCAGGAAGAACTGAATGAGGGATGTTTCGATACCGAGTGGTTTACGCAGGCATACGAAACCATCGGCGAACAACGGTTTATGAAACTGTACAATGCGGCTAAGTATATTTCGGACGGGACAAAACATACCCGTGCCAGAAAGTATGCCGACGCGTGTCTGGGTAAGGTGGAACTGGCAGATCTGGAAAAGCAGATTGCCGATAAGCGGAATAAGGATCTGATTATGAGTTACGGATTGGTACCGGCAACGGGCAAAGAAGACCAGTTGCACCGGTATGAATTCCTGCAGAAATTCCTCAAAGAAAGCAAGCAGTTCGGTGCCCAGCGCCGGGCTTCCGAAGCGAAATGCGTGGAAGTGGCATTAAAGAATATGGCTACCTCTCTGGGATATGAGGACGACTTGCGGTTAACCTTAGCGATGGAAACGGCGCTGGTAAATGACAACGGCAATTATTTCGTTCCGCAGACGGCAGGAGACTATGCAATGTATATTTCGGTGTCTTCGGATGGAAAGTCTTCCCTTGTGGTTGAAAAAGCCGGTAAGAAGTTAAACAGCGTACCGGCTGCCTTGAAGAAAGACGAAACGTATTTGGAAATCAAGGAATTTGCGGAAAAACTGAAGGATCAGTATTCCCGTTCCGTGAAGATGTTTGAAAACGCCATGGAAGAGCGGACGGCATACGGCCTGAAGGAACTGGCAGTGTTACAGACCAATCCGGTCATCGGGGCGATTCTGGATAAACTGGTATTTGTGTATGAAGATACGTTATGTCTGTTCAGTGATCTTTCCAATAAGGAAGGTACCGTACGGATTGCCCATCCGGTGGATTTCTACCAAAAGAAGGTATGGACAGACTGGCAGCAATATTGGTTTGACAGACAGATGAAGACGGATGAAAAACAGCCGTTCAAACAGATTTTCCGGGAATTGTACGTCAGATTAGAAGAAGAAAACGAACAGATGAGTTCCCGGATGTTTGCGGGCAACCAGATTCAGCCGAAAAAGACGGTGGCAACCCTGAAGACAAGACGCTGGATTGCGGATTATGAAAACGGTCTGCAGAAGGTATACTACAAGGACAATATCATTGCGACCATATATGCGATGGCCGACTGGTTCTCTCCGGCTGACGGGGAAGACCCGACGCTGGAATACGTAGCATTCTATGACCGGAAGACTTTTGAGTTAAAACGAATCAAGGACATTCCGGATATTGTGTATTCCGAAGTTATGCGGGATGTGGATCTGGCAGTCAGCGTTGCCCATGCGGGTGGTGTCGATCCGCTGACGTCACACAGTACGATGGAAATGCGTAAGGTTATCGTGGATTTCAATACGAAGTTATTTAAGCTGGATAATGTGAAGACGGAAGGTACCCATGCAATCGTAACCGGAACCTATGGTACATACAGTGTGCATCTGGGAAGCGGTGTGGTCCATAAGATGGGTTCGTCGATGATTCTGATGGTACCGGTACATTCGCAAAACCGGGGTAAGGTATTCTTACCGTTTGTGGATGAAGACCCGAAGACGGCGGAAATTGTATCCAAGATTCTGATGCTGGCCGAAGACGACAAGATCAAGGATCCGGAAATTCTTGCGAAAATCCGGAAATAATGTGCTTGAAATCGCTTTCGGACAAGTATAAAATAAATATGTGCTTAAGAACTAAACATTATGACTAAGAGAGAACATGACATTTTACAATTGATTCAGGAAAATCCGACGATTGACCAGAGTGAAATTGCCGACCTTCTGCACATCAAACGGAGTACGGTAGCGGTACACATTGCCAACCTGACGAAAAAAGGTGTGATCAAGGGAAAAGGGTACATTCTGGGGGAACCGGAAGAGTCCTATATTCTGGGAATCGGTGCGGCGAACGTGGATATCAACTGTCATACGAAGTATGCGATCAATCTGCGGGATTCCAATCCGGGGTATCTGCAGTATTCCTTTGGCGGGGTTACGCATAACGTGTGCATGAATGCGGCACTGCTGGGAGCGGATGTAAAGTTTATTTCCGCAATCGGCGATGATGAAAACGGGGAAGGCCTGATTAAGGAAGCAATGGAAGCGGGTATGGACCTGAGCCATGTGCTGCGGGTGAAAAATCATCCGTCCAGTACGTACATTTCCTTTGCGGACGACAAAGGAGATATGTTTGTGGCGTTTTCCGATATGCGGGTGATGGAAAACATGACCGTGGAGTTTATCCGGAAAAACGCAAGCGTACTGAAACGGGCAAAGCTGATTACCATTGATCCTTCGATTCCGGTTCCGGTTATTGAGGAACTGGTGAACGTGTATGCAAAAGAAGTTCCGCTCTATGTGGATCCGGTATCGATTGCGTATGCGAGAGTCATCAAACCGTATCTGGGTGCTTTTCAGATGTGCAAACCGAATGTGTACGAACTGGAAGTATTAAGCGATATGAAAATCGAAACGGATGAGGATTTGCAGAAAGCATGCCGACAGGTATTGTCAACCGGACTGAAGGAAATTGTGGTATCATTAGGAAGGGATGGCTGTTTCTATATGAATCGTGATGGCCTGACAATCCGCCGGGCGTTACAACCGCTGGATACCGTAGCCAATGCGACCGGTGCGGGGGATGCCTTTATGGCTGCCTGGATTTACGGTCAGGTCAATGACTGGGACTACGATACAAGAATCGACTATGCACTGGCAGCGGGAGCAGCCGCATTGACCAGTGAAACAACCGTCAACAAAGAAATGTCACTGAACTTGTTGGACAACATGATAAAGGAGAGAAAAAAATGAATCTGAAAGACTATTTATCCATCAGTCCTGAAATTCAGGAAGCCCTGGATGCAGGAAAGCCAATCGTTGCGTTGGAAAGTACCATTTTAAGCCATGGTATGCCATTTCCGGAAAACATGGAATTCGCGCACAAGGTAGAAGAAATCGTACGGGCAGAAGGTGCGATTCCGGCAACAACCGCAATTATCGGCGGTAAGCTGAAAGTCGGATTGACACCGGAAGAACTGGACGTTATGTGTAAGGCAGACGGCGTCGGTAAGGTATCCAGACGTGACGTAGCCATTTATCTGGCAACCGGTAAGACCGGAGCAACAACCGTTGCGACCACAATGATGCTGGCAAATATGGCCGGAATTCATTTCTTCGCAACCGGAGGAATCGGTGGGGTTCACCGCGGAGCACAGGAAACGATGGATATTTCCGCTGACTTGCAGGAGCTGGCAAATACGGAAGTATGTGTTGTCTGTGCCGGTGCAAAACAAATCCTGGACTTAGGACTGACACTGGAATATCTGGAAACCAACGGTGTTCCGGTAATCGGTCTGCATACCGATGAATTCCCGGCATTCTATTGCCCGACCAGCGGATTCAAGCTGGATTACAACAGCGAAAGCGAAGAAGAAATCGCAAAGATTTCCAAGACCAAATGGGATATGGGCTTAAAGGGCGGTCTTGTTATCGGTAATCCGATTCCGGCAGAATACGCATTGGATTTCGATGAAATGGAAGCTGTCATTACCAAGGCTATTGATAAGGCAAACGCTCAGGGTATCCGCGGTAAGTTCATCACCCCGTTCTTACTGGCTGAAATCAAGGATATGACCGAAGGTGTTTCCTTCGCATCCAACCTGCAGCTGGCTTACAACAATGCCAGAGTTGCCAGCCGGATTGCGGTAGCTTACAGTAAGTTATAAGAAAAGAAAAGTTCCTCACGGGGAACTTTTTTTGTGATGGCATCAGACGTCAGTAATTAATCTTTCGGTATTGTGGTTAAAGCAAGAACTCCATATATTCCCTAAGAATTTTCTCTACATGAAACAACTTTGCGTAGTTCATGAGCCGGTTCAGGTCTTTGTCTGTTCTTGTTACATAATTTCTTAATGCTGTCTGGTAATCCTGTATCTCGAAATTGTGACGGTTTCGTACCAGATCACAGATAGTTCGCTCTAAATCATACATCGGAATCTGATGACCGAATGAAGTTGTAACCATAGTTTTACCGATTTCCAGAAGATTCTTTTTTATTGTATGCACACAGATATTATCCTTCAGTAGTCTTCCGGTTCCATATCCGGTATATACCGTAATTGTTCTCTTTGTTGGCTCACGGTCTGTAAGTCTGTAATGATACAATGCCTCATCATGAGAAAAAACAGCTTGCGGACATCGCAGTGAAAGAATGTAGTTTTCATCCGCCCAGGCTTCCGGAGATGCATATACGCCATGTGCTACTTGCTCAAAATTATGAACTTTCACAAATTTATAGAAATTTGCTTTTGTGAATCCTGCTCGGATGACTTCGGAAGTAAGGATAATTCCGGAATCATCTATGAAATCCATAATTTCACTCATAAGCATCACCAACTTTCGTGCTAATATTGTATTTTAAATTAGCACATAAGTCAACTTTGCTCTGCTGTTACGAATCAGAGCAACAGGTAATGAAAAACAACCAATGAAATAACCGGTATTATGCGAATTCTGATTTTACTTATACCCAAAAGATATTTTGTTAGATTTGGAAAATCACAAGTTAAGAAACTTTGTCCGATTAGTAATAAAGATTCATGATGCAAACCAGTCGTTATTGTGCTTGTTTACTTCTAAATGGATTCCTGACATTGGTTTATTACTTTTTCAATTTGTAGCGACGGCTTTTATTGTTTCCAACCGCTTCGATGATACCCAACGAAAGCATTTCTCTTAGGATTTTCCGTGTTCTGTTATCTTTTACTGCCAGCAAATGCCCTATATCTGAAGATTGATACAATTTTCCGGGTTCCATAAACTGTAGAATGGTTTCATACTGTGTTAAGGATTTTTTGGTTGGAGGTTTTTTATCGGCGCTTTTTTTATCGGCGCTTTTTTTATCGGCGCTTTTTTTTATCGGCGCTTTTTTATCGGCGCTTTTTATTAGTTGCCTCAAGGCTTTTTTTCTGAATGAAACTGTAACGACTGTTCGTGAAGATTCTCCGAATCTTTCTTCAATTACAGGATCTTCCCAACCTTCGTTTTCCCATATAGAGAATAATGCTGGTACTCCGCTCCCGGAACGCTCCCCAATGTCTATCATATTGAACATTTTCATAAGTGCTCTGTTTCTTGGGTCAGATTCCCCACCTTTTCGCATCTGTTCTTTACCTACACGGATGTACCCCGGGTTTTCGAAGATGATGTAATCCTGATTCTTAAGAATTACAACACCTCTGTCAACATAAAAATCGGTATTTACAAGGCAATTGGCAAGCACTTCCCGAAGAGCCTTATGAACCGGCGTGTCATCAATGCGGTCACCACCAATCATTCTGAAGGGAACCTTCACATCTTTAATCAAACGATTGTATACACCGAAATAAAAGTCAAACAGGTTTCCACTCCATTCTCCGGTTGAAGAATAAAAGCGGTCTGTCCATCGGATTGTGGGATCAAGCATCTCCCGGTAATCCAGAAAATATGCTGGGAATTCTCTTACAATCCTAAACTCATCTCCGAACATCAAAAGCCCTGCAGCAGTAGGATGTAGTTTCTTGTCGGAACCATATGCTGCTGCGCCAATCATTTCAAGATACTCCGAATCATCCAAGGTTGACCATATATGTCCTGGCTTTGTTAATTTATGTCTGTTTCTGTAATTACGAACTGTATTCATGTTTAACTGATCGATACGCAGATTTTCAATGACTTTCATATCCATAGTAGAACTCGGCTGGTCTCTGAGCATGGTTTTAATTTCTTCGGGAGTACAGTGGTAATCTCCTTCCCAGTTTCGTCTGTAAGTTCCGTTCCAGATATCCCCTCGAACATACACAGGTTTCTGCTCTCTTGCGGCAGGTGGGACCGTTATTACCATGATATCTTTTCCGGTTTTCTTGTCTTTATACGTCGCAATATAATCATCTGTCAGAATATTTATACTGCATAGAGCTTTGTTGTTAACACCATCCCAGAATTCCTTCTTGAGTTTATTAATGTCTGCGATTCCTGTTGCTTCCCAGGATTTGTCAGCATTCTCTTTCACGCCGAGAATTATCACACCTCCATAGCAATTGGCAAAAGAAGAATATGTGTCCCAAAGCGAAACGGGCAGGTTTTCCGTCGCTTTTTTCACTTCCCGGCGGTTGTCCTCACGGAAATTATCATATTTTTTGATGTCAAACAATTCGTTAACTGACATTTTAATCCCCCTTATCATTGATTCTCGGAAATGTAACAGGAAATACCGATTTTTCGATAAACGTATCAATGAAAAAATGATTCGCTTTTGGGATGAATACAATCTGTAGTCCATCGTTTTATATATCACATTATTCGTTATCCCCCGTGACACAACTACAATACGGCCGTTTTATCATAATCCTGATTTTTCTGTATAAAAAACGGAAATTGATCGGAACCGTGTAATGGAAACAACAAAAGTTCACCCGCGTAAAATCGTTTATGTGATAAAATAAAACTACAGACTATTGACGAGGTGCCTATGAAAAAAGTAATCATCAATTGCGGGAAGGGCACGACGGACACATCATTCATTCCTTTGTTGCATCATGTGGACGTAGTGGCGATTACCTGCACAGAAGAAAATTATGAGTTGTATAAAGACTGCGGTTATCCGGTGTATGTCGGAACGTCGAAAGCGATTATGGAACCGCGGACGGCTGAACCGGTAAAAGTACTGACGGAAACAAAAGCGTGGGATGTCATGCTTCATACGGAAGACTATGAAATCGTATCTTTAGGGGCAATGACGAACATTGCGATTGCGCTTGTCCGGAAACCGGAACTGAAGGAAACAATCCGTCGTATTGTAATGGTCGGCGGTTCGGCAAAGAGCGGTGACGTGACGCCGTTTGCGGAAAAATCCGTGTATGACGACCCGTTTGCGGCAGATATCGTGCTGCAGTCCGGTATTGATATTACGATGCTTGGATTGGATGTGACGAAAAATCAGACCCGTTCGAAGGAAATGTTAGGGGTTATTGCCATGTTGGATGACAAGTGGTATACAAGTACCCATATGTTTGTCGGTGTGGAAACGTATTCTTCCAAAACGATGGGGTTGACCGTATGTGACGTATTCGGTAAGGAACATCGTGAACCGAACTGTCATGTGGTAACGGCAATCGATGCCGATAAGATTCATTGCGGCAGAACAGGAGGGCATTAGTATGAGTGAACACAGAATTCCGATTATTCTCGATACCGATCCGGGACATGACGATGCGTTCGCCATTATGTGTGCCTTAGGCAGTGAGAAGATTGATTTAAAGGGATTGACGACAATCTGCGGGAATTCCGTTATCGAAAATACAACCCGGAACGCGTTGCGTATTCTGGAAAGAACAAACCGTACGGAAGTACCGGTCAGCAAGGGAATTTCCAAACCGATGTGCAAGCCGCTGATTTATGATGTTGCCAAGATGTATCACGGGGAATCCGGACTGGACGGCCCGGAATTTGAGGAAGTGACGACACCGCTGCAACAAACGGATGCGGTCGAATTTATCGCGAAAACCATCCGGGAAAGTGAAGAAAAGGTTGTTTTGGTACCGGTCGGACCGTTGACTAACATTGCGGCATTCATCCTTTCCTATCCGGAACTGGTATGCCGGATTGATAAAATCTGTATCATGGGCGGACTGACCTATACCGATCCGAACAGTGCGACGGCATTTTCCGAATACAACATTTTCCAGGATCCGGAAGCCGCTAACGTGGTATTCCAGTCCGGGTTACCGATTATCATGCACAGCATCAATTCGACCGG
>JABUSI010000063.1 GCA_021442745.1 Erysipelotrichaceae bacterium
CTTGCCGTTGGCCGGACTGCGCGGGCGAAGCAGGGAAGCAGGGACTTCCTGTAATTCCTTGTAGACGGCCATTCCGGTTGCAAAGAACGTTGCAGCCAGACTCAGAATGATGGAGTAGGCAGCAACTTCCGTCAGAAACGGTGTACTGGCATCCGGTAACCGGTACATGATATTGTAGGCGGAAATGATGACGGTCGGGAAAATCCTGAATCCCAGAATCAATCCGACGGTAGCACCGATGACGGTGGCACTTCCGCTGTACAGCAAATATTTGGCGGCAATCTGCAATGTGGAATATCCCAGTGCTTTATAGGATCCGATCTGCGTCCGGTTTTCTTCTACCATCCGCGTCATGGACGTCAGACATACCAGGGCGGCAATGAGTAAGAAGAATACCGGGAATACCTGGGCAATGGCAGCAATCCGGTTGGCATTATCCGCATATTCCGAATAGCCTTCGTTATCGTCACGGGTGAAGGAATACCAGGTCGGATATTCGATGTCATCGATTTCCTTCTGGGCATCTGCCAGTTCATCCATGGCTTTCTTATAGTTCTTTTTATAGGACGCCAGGCCGTCTTCGTATTTCTTACGGTTGGTATTGATGGTAGCCTGAGCTTCGTTTAGTTTTTTATAGGTGCTTTTCTTTTTGGAAAGTGCGTCTTCGCATTGTTTCTTTCCTTCCAGTAACTGCTGATAATCGGCATAGTTTCCTTCCAGTTCGGTTAACTGTGCCTGTAATGCCGGTAAGTTCTGTTCAATCTGAGCAATGCCCTGACGCAGCTGTTCTGCCATACCGGCATATTGTGTATATTCCTGACTGGCAGGGTCCAGAGTGGCTAAATATGCTTCCAGTTGACTCAGCTGCTGTTCGGATTGCGCTTTCTGATTCTGTAAATCGGCAATGGTTGATGTCAGGGTTTCGATTCCCTGCTCCATCGCGATGACATCTTCTTCACTGATGGTGGCAAGAACGGCGTTGATTTCATCTAAGGTTTCCTGTGCTTTCTTAAAACCGTCTTCGGCTTTCTTCCGGTTGGCATCCAGGGTTTTCTGGGCATCATCCAGCTGTTTTTTGGCATCGTCCAGTTTCTTCTTCGCTTTTGCCAGCTTATCCATGGCTTTCGTCTTTTCTTTGTCGTATTCTTCCTGCGCTTCGGTTTTTACGGTATTGTACCGATACTCTTCCCGTTCGCTTTCAAACTGCGCTAATCCGTCTACAAAATTCGTGACCGTTTCCTTGTACATGGCGGAATTGAATACGAGTTGTCCGGTGGATTGCAGAGTTACATAGATGTCGGTATACACGTCCATGCAGAATGCCTCCGGCAGAACCATCCCGTAGAGATCCACTTCTCCGGAAGCCAGTGTACTCGGCCCTTTTTTGTACGTCACATACAATGGGGACTCAATCAGTCCGACAACGGTAAACGTATCCGTTTTCAGGGAATCCAGAATATCGTCGGAATCCAGGGATAAGGTAAACGTACTGCCGATGGCATATTCCCCGGAAATAATGGCACCGTTTTCCACAACGATTTCGTTTTCGTTTTCCGGGAAACGTCCTTCAATCAGACGAGGCAGACTGATGGTTTCCGGAAGGGAAATCAGACGGATGACATACATATCTTCCTCTCCGCTCTGGATGGTATCCAGAGTGTATCCGGTTTCTGTCTGATTCACGTTCTTTAACCCCTGGACGGCTTTTACGTCATCGTCGGTTAATCCTAACGTGCTCTGGAAATGTACGTCCATCAGATTGCTGGTTTCATAATATGTCTGGGCCGTGGTTATCATATCCGGTCCGGCTGCTTTGACGCCGGCAAAGAAACCGACACCCAGGCAGACAATGGCCATGATGGACAGATACCGGCCCATACTGCGGCGGATTTCCCGCAGTGCATCTTTCAATAAGGACCGCTTCATTACCATTCAATCCTTTCGATATCCATCGGATGATCGTTGACGGTGACGCTTTCAATCTGTGCGTTTTTGATTTTTATGACTCTGTCAGCCATCGGGGTGATGGCCAGATTATGGGTAACGATGATAACCGTCATATTCAGTTGGCGGCACATATCGCGTAACAGCTGCAATACCTGTTTTCCGGTTACGTAGTCCAGGGCACCGGTCGGTTCATCGCAAAGCAATAGTTTCGGATTTTTAGCCAGAGCTCTGGCAATGGCTACCCGCTGCTGTTCCCCGCCGGATAACTGGGAAGGGAAATTGTTAATCCGGTCTGCCAGACCGACCTGAACAAGGGTTTCCTTGGCATTCAGAGAGTTTTTGCAGATCTGGGTGGCCAGTTCCACATTTTCCAGAGCCGTCAGATTCGGTACCAGGTTGTAAAACTGAAATACGAAACCGACATCCGTCCGACGGTATTCGGTCAATTGTTTGCGGGAACATCTGGCGATATCTTTTCCGTCAATGAGAAGCTGTCCTTCATCAACCGAGTCCATCCCTCCGAGCATGTTTAAAACGGTTGTTTTCCCGGCTCCTGACGGACCCACGATGACAACCAGTTCGCCCTTGTCAACGGACAGATTCAGCTTGTTGGCAGCGGTGATGGTGACTTCTCCCATATGATAGTGCTTGCTGACATTGATAAATTCTACAAAATGGCTCATAAACTACCTCCATTCGCTCCTTCTATTTTACCATGAAAAAACACACAGGATATGTGTGTTTACTCTTTTATTCGAAACAGTACGCGAAGAAGCAGCAAAACCGGCAAAACCGCAATGCTTAAGGTCGCAAACAAAGACAGCATTTCTTCTTTGTATGTTTTCCGGCTTTCATAATAATAGTCGATGGATTTTCCGACGACAAGATTACCTTCCTTATAGGACATGGATACCATCGCATAGCAATGCGTATCGTCCGGCGTCCATACATCTTCTTTTTCTTCCACTGCGTAATTCAAGGGAACAATCACCATGGATTCGCCTTCTTTTGCCGAACTGTACAGAACACCGTTTACGGAATCGTATACAACCAGAAAACATGTATGCGTATCCGCTAACTGTACGCCATCTTTTACGAACTGCTGTGCAATCAGTTTTTTCACGGAATTGCCGTCATTCAGAAACTCGACGGCTTTACAGGCAACATCCCTCTGTTCGGTATAGAAACCGGATTTTGCCTGTAAATCATAAGAGGTAAACATCAGTAAACCGCAGGCTGCCATTGCCAGAATGATGCAGCACCAGCTGTACAGGACTTTTCTCATGCGGCTTCTTTTTCTTCCTGCAGCTGCCGTATGGTTGCTTCCAGTACTTCGGCAGCAGCGGTTACGGTATTGACACATTTGATATCCGGATCCGGATTATGCCATACCGGTTTGATATTCATACATTTTCTGGCACCGAATTTCGCTTCCATATTCCGCATCAGGGTAACGCCGATTTTACGGACGAACGCTTTGTCGTCATGGGCTTTTCCTTTTACAAAATACCGGCTGGCAACGGCCATAGCACCGATAATGGCACCGCAGACGTCTCCGCATCCGCATCCGCCTCCATAGACCGCAAAGGCTGCGGATACGGTCGGATCCAGATTCAACTGATAAAATTCATTTCCTGCCAGAATGATGGATTCGGCACAATTGTACCCTTGTTTGTAGTATTTTACTGCGACGGTTTCTAACATGGTATCTACCTCTCTCACGGTATCATTCTATCATATCGACGGGAATATTTCATACGAAAAGTGCTATACTGAAAGTACGAAAGCGAGGAAGAAACCATGACCATACAGTACGGAATTGTGTCAACGGCATCGATTGTACCACGGTTTGTGCAAGGGGTACGTGACAGCAGAGAAGGGGAAGTCCGGGCTATTTGTTCACGGAGTCTGAAAAGGGCACAGAAGGTTGCCGAAAAACTGCAGATACCGGTTGCTTACGGCAGTTATGAAGAACTTCTGAACGATTCGCAGATTGACGTCGTCTACATTGCCACGATTAACGATTTGCATTACGAATACGCGAAAATGGCGTTGCTTGCTGACAAACATGTCGTGGTGGAAAAACCGTTCGTACTGGAAAAACGTCAGGCAACGGACTTGTTCCGGCTGGCGCATACCAGAAGGAAATTTTTAATGGAAGCCCAGAAGGAAGTTTTTCTTCCGATTACGGAAAAAGTGAAGGAGTGGGCGGAAAACAGAATCGGAAAAGTGGGATATATCAACATGATGGCATCGTTCCCGGGACGGTTTGATTACGACCACTGGATGTTTGATACAAAACACGGGGGAGGCTGCTTATGGGGTTCCAATTCCTATACCGTTGCCTATCTGCAGTATCTGTTTCATCCGAAACTCATTGAGTATACGGCACGGGCAACGTTTGCGCCGACAAAGACGGACCATTGCATCCAGATGACGTACGTTCTGGACAATAACATTCTGGTCGGCAGTACGATTACCATGAACGTTCCTACCCGAAACGTAATGGAAATCTACGGTGACAAAGGATATATCCAGATTGAAAACTACTGGAAAGCCAGGGAGGCGAAACTTGTCTGCAACGGACAGACGGAAGTGTGCGAAATTCCTTGTCCGTGCGAATTTGTATATGAGGTCGATCATATCAACGACTGTATTACGAAGGGATTAACGGAAAGTCCGGTGATGACCGGGGAAATGACGGTAAAAATCACCGAGATTACGGAATTCATGTATCATGAAATACATAGCTGGGAGGAAGAAGACTGATGGAATACAGAATTATGGAACACCGGCAATCCGGCTTGACAATCTATGCCCGTCTGGATAAGGGAGAAGAAATCCTGACAAGCCTTACAAAACTTGCTGAAGAATGTCAGATTGTATGTGCGGAAGTCAACGGACTTGGCGCAACGGATAAATTTACGGTCGGGGCTTACAGCATCCCTGACAAACAATATTTCAGAAACACGTTTGAAGGTGTTTACGAAATCACTTCTTTACACGGTACGATTACCCGGATGGATGACAAGCCGTATCTGCATCTGCATATGACTGCCGGTGGTCTTGACGGTTCGGTAAAAGGCGGTCATCTGAACGAAGCGTTCATCAGCGTGACCTGTGAACTGGTCATTCATGCATCAAATGGCAGAATAAATCGTCAGAAAGATGCGGAAACAGGAATTAATCTCTTCCATTTTGATTAATTTCATGTATAATACCTTTACATGTCAGGCTTCAAGCCGGGCTACACAGTAGCAGCAGAAACAGTACTGCAGGACAACCCTAACCGATTGCCATGCAGTGCTGTTTTTTTATGTATCAGGAGGAACCTTATGGACAAATACGAACAAGTTGCGATGAAAGTATCCACAATCAGTATTATAGTAAACGTAGTCTTATCCGCAGTGAAATTCCTTGCCGGTCTGATTGCCCATTCCCAGGCAATGATTTCCGATGCCGTTCATTCCTTATCCGACGTACTGAGTACGCTGGTGGTTATGGTAGGTATCCATATTTCCCAGAGACAATCCGATGACGATCACCCTTACGGGCACGAACGGCTGGAAAGCGTGGCATCCGTTTTGCTGGCGGTTTTGCTGGCAATGGCCGGTGCCGGTATTGCGATCAGCGGATACCGGAATATGAATACGGTAACTGTTCCGGGAACGTTCGCGCTGGTTGCGGCAATCCTTTCCATTGTTGTCAAGGAATGGATGTTTCAGTATACGGCTAAATATGCCAAAGAGATTAATTCCGGTGCGTTGATGGCCGATGCCTGGCATCATCGTTCCGACAGCCTGTCATCCATCGGCGCATTGATTGGTATTGCCGGTGCCAAGATGGGATATCCGATTATGGATACCCTGGCATCCATGGTCATCAGTGTGTTCATTGTAAAAGCGGCATATGATATCTTCATGCAGGCAATATCCCAGCTGGTTGACCATGCCGTGGATGATGAAACGCAGGAAAATATCAGAAATCTTGTACGGGCCAATGAAAACGTAAAAAACATCGACTCCATGCGGACAAGAATGTTCGGATCCAAAATTTATGTGGATCTGGAGCTGGCAGTAGAGGGAACGTTAACCGTAAAGGAAGGGCATGCGATAGCGGAATCCGTTCACGATGCCATTGAATCGACTTTTGCCAACGTCAAACATTGCATGATTCATATACAACCGTATGAAGAAAAATGATACAATAACAACCGGCAGGTGATGATATGAAAACATATCGTATATTGGTAATCAATCCGGGTTCCACGTCGACAAAAATCGCGGTATTCGAAAACGAAACGTGCACGTATGAGGCAAGCGTATTTCACGATACGCCGGTATTGATGGGATTTAAAACGTTAAATGACCAGTTGCCGTACCGGAAACAGTTGATCAAAGAACATCTGGAAGCTAAAAATATCGATATCCGTACGTTTGATGCGTTTGTAGGAAGAGGCGGCAGCAGTTATTCGATGTCTTCCGGAACGTATGAAATCAATGAGAAACTGGTGGAAGATAACCGGTTAGCCAAAGGCGGATCGGATCATCCGTCCAATCTCGGCATTCTGCTGGCAAACGAATTCCATGAAGAATACGGCGGAAGGATGTTTACCGTTGACCCGATCTGTGTGGACGAACTGTGTGATCCGGCGCGTATGACCGGAATCAAGGGTGTATATCGTACCGCCAGGTTTCATGTGTTAAATCAACGGGCTATGGCCAGGGAATATGCGACGATGCTAGGGAAAAAGATTGAAGAAGTCAATCTGATTGTCTGTCATATCGATGGCGGTATTACCGTATGTGCCCATAAACAGGGAAGGATGATTGACGGTAACGACGGAGCAGGAGGAGACGGCCCGTATACACCGACGCGGTTAGGAAGTGTGGCGGTAATTGATCTTCTGGATTATCTGAACGATCATTCCGTTGAGGAAGTCCGGAACATGTGTACAAGATCGGGAGGTTTTGCGTCACATTTTAATACGTCCGATACCGAAACCGTGCATAAGCGGATGACGGAAGGAGACAAACAGGCAGAACGGGTATACGAAGGGATGATTTATCAGATCTGCAAATATATCGGCGCCATGAGTACCGTACTGGAAGGAAATGTAGACGGCATTGTGTTAGGCGGCGGTCTGGTGCGTTATGCGGATTTGACCGATCGGATCAAACAACGCTGCCAATGGATTGCCCCGGTACACGTCTTTTATGAAGAATTCGAACATCGCGGACTGGCGTTGGGGGCCTTACGGGTATTGCGTGGGGAAGAACAGGCAAAAACATATACCGGCATTCCGGTATTTACGGAATTTGAATAAAAAAAGACTCCGGGATAAACCCGGAGTTTTGCGTATAAGAAGAAAGAGAGTCAAAAGATAGATATTTGAAAGGAATAGAAAGGAGGTAGCCTTATACGCAATGAATATGACACAAACCACAAAGTCTGATATATGCCTGGGATAAGGAAAGCGTGAATAAGGAGAAACTGTTGAACACTTTTACTTTCCTTACGATTACAGTATATAAGACTGTTTGTGCAAAAATACGTACAGTGAGTAAAAAACAATCAAACATTCAAATTGTAAGCATGTGCAAAGAAAATCACACAATTTCACATATTGTCTTGATAATTTCACGGTAACCACGGGTTATTATAATATCGTAATCAGAAAGACAACTGATTAACGAATCTTCTCCCTAACAAATAAAAAAGATTCGACATTATTCTATCCCCTTAAATTTGAAAAAGTGAAAAGAACCGCTTCCCCTAGCGGTTCTTTTCCTATGGTACGTTTTATATACAATTTAAGTAAATGTATGTAAAATCGGATGAAGTACATGCGTTTACTAAAAAAGTTCCGGAAATTCCGGAACTTGTGTTATTTATTGGCATCTACCAGTAACTGACAGATGGCGTTGGAATAGGCAACCGGATCTTCTACCGGGAAGCCTTCGATTAACAATGCCTGATTGTACAGTAAATCGGCAATCATCGGTAATTTGTCGGCATCCTTTTCGAATACGGATTGCAAGGTTTTGAAAATATCGTGGTTCGGATTGATTTCCAGTACCCGCTGCGCTTTGATATCCTGTCCTTTTGCCTCCGGCATCTGGGAGAATACTTTTTCCATTTCGAAGGAAACACCGTCTTTGGCACTCAGACATACCGGATAGGAAGTCAGACGGGAAGACAGAACAACTTCGGCAACCTTTTCGCTTAAGGCATTCTGCAAGCTTTCCAGCAAGGACTTGTTTTCGCTTTTCAGATCTTCTTTTTCTTTCTTTTCTTCTTCCGTATCGATATTCAGATCGCCCTGATTGATGGATTTGAATCCTTTTTCCATATAGGTATTCATGACACGTACCATGAATTCGTCAACGTTATCTGTAAAGTAAAGTACTTCATATTCCTTTTCCATGACGCGTTCCAGTTGCGGTAGTTTCTTAATCTGTTCGATGGATTCACCGGATGCGAAATAGATATCGGTCTGACCTTCTTTCATCCGTTCCACATATTCCTTCAGAGTAACGTATTTGTCTTCCTTGGTGGATTTGAACAGAATCAGATCCTGCAGCTGTTCCTTATGGATACCGTAATCTTCATAAATACCGTATTTCAATTGTAAACCGAAGTTATCAAAGAAGGTTTCGTATTCTTCCCGTTCCTTGACTAGCATATCAACCAGTGCACCTTTGATTTTCTTTTCAACGTTCTTGGCAATGGCTTTTACCTGCCGGTCCTGCTGAAGAATTTCACGGGAAATGTTCAGGGAAACGTCGTCACTGTCCACCAGACCTTTCACAAAACGGAAGTAATCCGGAATCAGGTCCTTGGCATTGTCCATAATGAATACGGACTTGGAATACAACTGCAGACCGGACTGGTAATCCTTGGAATAGAAATCATATGGTGTCTTGGAAGGAATGAACAACAGGGCGTTGTAGTTTACCATACCTTCGGTTGTGTAATGAATGACACGGTGAGGTTTCTGCCAGTCCATGAATTTATTCATATAGAAGGTATCGTATTCATCCTGCTGAATGTCTTTCTTGTTGCGTTTCCATAACGGAACCATTGTGTTTAACGTCTGGGTTTCGATAACGGTTTCGTATTTCGGTTCTTCGTTTTCCTCTGTTTCCATCGGCTTGGATACTTCCACATCCATCTGAATCGGATAGCGGACGTAATCGGAATACCGGGTAATCAATTGCTTGATCTTGTAGGTTTCCAGATATTCGTCGTAGTTTTCTTCGTTTTCGTTTTCCCGTAAGTATAAAGTAATCCGGGTACCGTAGTCTTCCTTAGCGGCTTCTTCTACGGTATATCCGTCAGCACCTTCGCTTGTCCAGATATGACTGCTGTCGTCTTTGACACTCTTTGTGAGTACTTCAATCCGTCTGGCAATCATGAACGCGGAATAGAAACCGACACCGAATTGTCCGATGATGTCACGGGCATCTTCGTTTTCTTTCTTGAATTCCAGGGAGCCGGATTTCGCAATCGTACCTAAATTTTTCTCCAGTTCTTCCTTTGTCATACCGATACCGGTATCTTCAATGGTAAAGGTACGGGCTTGTTTGTTGACACTCAGCAGGATATGCAGATCGGCATCATCCACCCGCTTGGTGTCATCCGTTAATGACAGGTAGTGGCGTTTATCCAGCGCATCGGACGCATTGGATACCAGCTCCCGTAAATAGATTTCCTTATTTGTATAAATGGAATTGATCATCAGATCCAACAAACGTTTGGATTCGGCTTTAAATTGTTTCTTTGCCATAAACTCACTCCTTTTAGCACTCTTGTATTGAGACTGCTATTATTGTAACCCTGATGAAAGCGGATTTCAAGTTAAAATTAGCACTTTGTATCATTAAGTGCTAATTTTAATCTTTCTTTGTATTGTGATACCAGTTCTTCCGGTGCCAGTAACGTAACGTCCTGCTGCATCTGTAACAGCCAGCCGAAAAAGACCGGGGATACGGTAACGTCCTCCGCAAAGGTAAATGTAGTGTCATCGTTTGCCGTTACCAGCAGGTCATGGCCGAACCGGTCTGCCATCACGGAGTATTTGGATTTCGTACAACAGAATGTGGCGTGTACTTTCTGACCGGCATACATTTCAAACATGTCCTTCGTATATTTCTGCAAGTCAAACGGAACGCGTTCTTCCGTTGTTTCCACAGTTGTGATACGTTCCATTTTATCCACGCGGTAATTGGTAAAATCATGATATTTCCGGGAATACCCGACGCAATAATACCGGTCTTGATCCCAGATCAGCGCATATGGTACGGTATGGTATTCTCCGGCTTTCCGGTATACCTTTTTCCGCTTTATGTCATAGTCAAAATACAGGAAGGTAATTTCCATGTTATGGTTAATGGCCTGATTGATGGCATCCACATTATATAAAATGGATTCGTTCCGGCTTTTCTGTTTCGTGTAGGTGATGTTTCTCTGCAACTGTTTTCCTTCATGAATATTGGTCAGCGCAATCAGTTTTTCCGTAATCGCCCTGGTTTTCTTTTCGGTAATAAACGAAGATGCTTCCACAGCGTCAATCAGAATTTTCAGTTCGGTTTCATCAAATACCGTATTGACGAAATAATAGCCTTTCCGTTTTCCTTCGAATCCGATTTCGATATCGTATCCGCATTCCCGTAAGGTATCGATGTGACGGTAGATGGTATGCCGTTCGATGTGGATATCTTCGGATTCCAGGTAATCGAGAATATCCGAAGTGCTTTTCGGATGCTGTTCACAGGAATACTTCTGTAAATACGACAGGACGGCCAGTAAACTGTTACGGTTTGACATAGGTTTTTCCTCACTTTTTAACATAGTAACATAAATATATCTGTGAAATCCAGAAAAACTCCTACAATAGACTCGTCACCAAGGAGGAATGTATTATGAAGCGTGAATATCAGATTGTGTTATCGTACGGATGCGTACTGGCTGCGGTTGCATCTGTGATGAATACCCGGTGGGTGTTGTTTGCGGTATGGAGTGTTACCGGAATGGGATTGCTGCTGGATGTCATGATTGGTATGCAGGCAGTGAAACTACCTCTTCTGCCACAGGTGTTTTTTCTGAGTGCTCCGCTGGTGTATGCGGCAATGATTCGTTTTTCCTGGCTGAACGGACTGGAACTGAGTCTGGTTTTCTCTGTAATTCTGGTGTTCTGCGTCGGTTTGTCCATGGTTCTGACAAAAGAACAGGAACAGAGCGGTGTATTCCGTAGTGTAACAGTGGCATCTGTTTGCGTACTGGTATTCGGATGTGTCACGATGTGTCTGGTTGTATGCAATCTGGTGCTGGTACAACATGCTGCCGATCTGATGCCGATGATTTTGTACTGGATGATTCTGTTCGGCTTATTAAGCGGGTATCCGCTGGCAACGGTGGTATGCAGCCGTCTGGTAATAAGGAAGAAAGGAGCACGGACATGGAAACCATTTCCTTTGAACAATTAAACGAAGCGTGTGTGAAGGAGTGCGTTGTGCATAACCGGATATATACCGTCTCGCAGGATGACCGTCAGGTTGTCCTGCTTTCCAGACGGAATTATGAGGAACTGACCAGTGAATTGCAACTGTTACGGATTCTTCTGAAGAAAGAAAACAAACAGACGAGCGAGACGGATCCGATTCTGCAACTGTTTCAGACTATGCGTACGGAATTAGGCCGGATACAAATGCCTGACTAAATGAAAAAGCCACGAAAGTGGCTCTTTTCTATGAAAGATTATGATTGTTCGGTAAAACCGGACTTTCATCGTCGTATCGGTTTTCGCAATCCATCCACGCCTGTTCCGGCGTTTTCTTGTTGTGAATCACGTCCAGTAATCCCGGGTAGTAGCAATCTACCATGGAAAGAGAGGTAAACAAGGCGTTCTGGATGGCACCGGAATTCGGTAATCCATCTTCGCAGTTGACGTACGTTTTATACTGAATGGCACCGATGTCCATATCAAATTCGAAACAACCGTTTTTGATGCCGTTGTTGCAACGGTGTAAATACTGGCATACACGGTTGACAAGCCGGGTGTTGGTCGGATCCAGTTCTTCGTAACAAGGATTGAATACCATAAAATCGGTTTCGGTTACGACAAGCAGACAGATGTTTTTTCCGTCTTCTTCCGGTGCAAACGGCAATTTGAACGCACCGTCACCGTTGTAATGGTAACTGATGTCACATTCGGTGAATGTTTTGGCAATGGCCGCAACAATTTCTTTGGAAAATTCTGGCATGGGATACTCCTCCTTTACAGCGTGTATTATGAACTGTTTTTGTAAAAAAAGGAAGAAATGAATGAAAATGATTGAAAATGTTCGAAAATGTCAGTATACTGATAGAGTAAAAAGGGAGGATTATTCAATATGAAACCAACAAAAAAAGCATGTGAAATGACGGCCGAGGAACTGGCACGTTACATTGACCATTCCGTATTAAAACCGGAATTCTCGGAAGCAGAAATCCGTGAACAGATTCAGAAAGGAATCGACTATAAGTGCAAAACCGTGTGTGTCAATCCGGCCAGCGTGGATATCGCTTACGAATTGTGCCACGGTACCGATACGGAAGTGTGCGTAGTATGTGACTTCCCGTTTGGCCTGAGTACAACCGCATCCAAAGTACAGCAGGCAAAAATCCTGTGTGAAACCGGTAAGGTATTTGAACTGGATATCGTAAGTAATTACGGATGGATTCGCTCCGGTAAATGGGAAGACGTCAGAAATGACATCAAGGCTGTTGTTGACGAATGCCACAAATACAACGTACCGGTCAAGACCATTCTGGAAACCGATGCCCTGACGGTGGAAGAAGTACGGATGGCGACCGAAATGGTTGTGCAGGCAGGTTCCGATTTCGTCAAGACGTCAACGGGATTTTTAACCGGACACGAAGCTCATGGCGCAACGCCGGAAATCATTGCGGAAATGATGGAAGTGGTTAACGGAAGAGCACAGATCAAGGGTGCCGGATGTATCCGTACGCAGGAACATTTCTTCAAATTGATCGATATGGGAATTGACCGTATGGGTGTCGGATACAAATCCACTCCGGTTGTGTTAGACGTTAAGAAATAGTATCAATCGCATCGCTCTCTGTGTTATAATGACAATAATCGGAGGGCGATTATTTTATGAAAAGAATAAGAGTCGTTATTACAGGCTTTTTACTTGCCTTTTTACTGACAGGCTGTTACAAAGTGAACATGACAATTGACGTTCATGAGGACGGTTCCGGTAATCTGGGAATTGAAATGCTTGTCGGTCAGACCTTGCTGGACTATATGGAGACTTCTTCGACCGAAATGATTGAAGGATTGAAATCCGGATTCGACGACCAGACCGAATTCGAAGGCGCTGTGTTCGAAAACCTGGAAAAAGAAATTGACGGAGAAAAGTATTACGGTTTTAATCTGACCGTTGCCATGGGCGAAGAAAAGATGAAAGAACTGGTTACGGTTTCTTCCGGTAAGATCAGCTTTGTCATTTCCGGAGAGGAAATGAAGGAAATGTCCGGCGGAATGCAGGATGACCTTCAGGATGAATCCATGGATATCAACCAGATGAAACAATACGGTATGGAATTCAATTTTACGGTGAAGATGCCATACAAAATCACAAAGTGCGAAGGTGCTGTGTTATCGGAAGACAAAATGTCTGCCGTTGTGGATTTGCTGACGGAGGAAAACGTGAATCAGGTTGTTATTGAATGTAAGACACCTGGTGGTATCAGCCTTTGGGTCGGCGGTGCTGCTGTACTGGCATTGATTGCCGCATTTGTAGTAGTCAGAAAGAAAGCATAATATATAAATAAGGGAACAGGAGGAATATCATGCTGAATTATGAAGAGTTGAGTGCTCATGCAAGAAATATTCGCCGGAACATCGTGAAGATGGTTACCGAAGCGAAGAGCGGGCACCCGGGCGGAAGTTTGTCTGCCGTAGAAATCATGACGTATTTGTATTTTAATGAAATGGATGTGGATATGAAGAATGTCACATCGTATGACCGGGACCGGTTTGTGTTGAGTAAGGGACACGCTTCTCCGGCATTGTATGCGGTATTGAGTGAAAAAGGATTCATTGATGAACGGGAATTGTCAACGTTCCGTGCCATCAACTCCCGTCTGCAGGGACATCCGAATATGAATTACGTATCCGGTGTGGATATGAGTACGGGAAGTCTGGGGCAAGGTTTGTCCTGTGCAACCGGTATGGCTTTGTCAAATAAGATTGACGAAAACGATCATCGCGTATACGTATTAATCGGTGACGGGGAAAGTGAAGAAGGTCAGATCTGGGAAGCTGCCATGGCTGCTGCTCACTATAAACTGGATAATCTGTGTGCATTTCTGGATTGCAACGGATTGCAGATTGACGGTAAGGTTACGGATGTTATGAATCCGACACCGCTGGATAAGAAATTCGAAGCATTCGGATGGCATGTCATTAACATTGACGGTCATGATTATGCACAGATTGAAAAAGCATTGGAAGAAGCACGGAATACCAAGGGCCAGCCGACTGCCATTATGGCTAAGACCGTTAAGGGTAAAGGCGTATCCTTTATGGAAAATCAGGTAGGATGGCACGGAAGTGCACCGTCTGCCGAACAATGCGAACAGGCTTTGAAAGAATTGGAGGACTAATCATGGGTAAGATTGCTACAAGAGAAGCGTATGGAAAAGCGCTCGCTAAATTAGTCGTTGAACAGGATGACGTAGTGGTACTGGATGCCGATCTGAGTAAGTCCACAAAGACGGCGGATGCCAAGAAAGCTCGTCCTGACCGCCATTTCAATATGGGTATTGCAGAAGGAAATATGATGGCTGTGGCTGCCGGTCTGGCTGCCAGCGGAAAGACCGTTTTCGCTTCCAGCTTCTCTATTTTTGCAACCGGACGTGCATTTGAACAGGTACGGAACAGTATCTGCTATCCTCATCTGAACGTTAAGGTGTGCGGAACGCATGCCGGAATTACGGTAGGGGAAGACGGTGCGTCTCACCAGTCCGTGGAAGATATGGCTTGCATGTCTGCGATTCCGGGTATGACGGTTATCTGCCCGGCTGACGGTATCGAAACGGAACAGGCTATTTATGCCGTATACGAACATGACGGACCATGTTATGTACGTTTAGGAAGATCGGCAGTGGAAGACGTTCATCCGGAAGGATATGAGTTCGAAATCGGTAAAGGTGTTGTTCTTCGCGAAGGCAAGGATATCGCTCTGGTTGCCTGCGGCGTAATGGTTCAGGAAAGTCTGAAGGCGGCAAAAATGCTGGAAGAACACGGACTGAACGTTACCGTAGTCAATATGGCTACCATTAAGCCGGTTGACGTGGAATTGTTAGTGGAACTGGCAAAGACACACAAAACCATCTATACATTGGAAGAACATAATGTAATCGGTGGTCTGGGAAGCATGGTATGTCAGACACTGGCACAGACCGTTCCGACAAAGTGCGTATGTATCGGTATGCTGGATTCGTTCGGAGAAAGCGGAAAGCCGGATCAGCTGATGGACAAATACGGTCTGAGTGCCGAAAAGGTTGTCGAAAGAATTCTTGCGACAAAATAGAAATACGAACAGCGAAGGGAGTTTCTCTTCGTTGTTTTTTTATGGTAAAATAGCGGCATGAACGGAAGTGAAAGTATGAATAAAGAGTT
>JABUSI010000087.1 GCA_021442745.1 Erysipelotrichaceae bacterium
TGTGCCAGAATGGAAGAAGAACTGGCGGAACTGGACAAAGAAGAACGTAAGATGTTTCTGGAAGAACTGGGTGTTACGCAATCCGGTCTGGATCAGGTGATCACAACGGCTTATGAAATCCTGGGTTTGTGTACGTTCTTTACGGTCGGAGAACCGGAATGCCGTGCATGGACGTTTAAACGCGGGATGAAAGCTCCGGATTGTGCGGGTATTATCCATACGGATTTCAAGAAAGGATTTATCCGTGCGGAAACGTATTCGTATGAGGATTTAATGAAATACCAGTCGGAACTGGCAGTAAAGGAAGCCGGAAGATTGCGTCTGGAAGGGAAGGAATACGTTGTACAGGACGGAGACATCATGCATTTCCGTTTTAATGTGTGATATACTGTAGATAGAAAAGGAGGAGTTTTTTATGAAGCTACTCATTGCGATTGTTTCCAATGACGATAGTCATGCTGTTGTCAGTGCTCTGACATCAGCCAGATATTCCGTCACAAAACTGGCAACAACCGGCGGATTCTTGCGCGCAGGTAACACAACTCTTCTGGTAGGTACCGAGGACGAAAAGGTACAGGAATGTATCGATATCATCGGTAAGGACAGTTGCAGAAGGACGGAAATGGTTCCGGCAACAGCATCGTTCGATGTAGGAAGATATACTTCCTATCCGGTAGAGGTTCAGGTAGGCGGCGCAACAATCTTTGTGCTGAATGTTGAACAATTTGTGAAACTATAGGAAAAGAGGTACCCTGTCGGGTACCTTTTCTAATGAAAAAGAAGGGATGTGTTATCCCTTCATGAGTTCTTCCTTGAGGTTTTCGTTGATGGCGGTCGGTACCTGGTATACATAAGCTTCCGCTTCCTGGGCAAACCGAACGCTGGCGATTAACGGCTGATACTTGGATAAGCATGCCGTCAGGCCTGCCACAAAGGCGCTGTAACAACCGGATTCGTAACCGTTTAACTCGTACAGGGAAGGGAATTGTGTTCCTTCACCGTTATGGTAAACGAAGACGCCTTGTGCACCCATATGAACGATGACCCACTTGGCACCCATTGCACAGAACCGGTAACAGATGCGGTTGAAGTCTTTTTCCGTACCTAAGGCGATAATGTCGCGGTACGTCAGAATCAGTCCTTCCGCACGGGAAAGAATGGATTTGGAAGGAATGGTTCTTGAAAGAATCCATTTTGTCTTCGGTGCTTTTGTAAACAGCGTATCAAGAACTTCAAAGTTCTTGATATCGGTAACACCGTATTCGCAGGAAGCAAATGCCGGATACGGAATCAGATCCGAAGGCATAAAGTCAAACGTATGCACGTCTGATAACAGGGCTTTCTTTTGTTTGTCGTTGTACAGGTTTATCATTCGCTGAGTCGGTTCGTTAACGGTAGGACCCAGCAGAATTACGTTGAGGTCATTCAGTTCATTCCACATATTGACGGCATCGATGTCGTTGCCGTATTTCGTACAGAAAATACAATCGGCATCCAACAGAGCCAGATTGTGTGCCACGTTACGCATATCTCCGCTGGAAAACGTCAGGTATTGACAGGATTCCACATCCGGATACTGCATCGCTTTATTAAAACGGATGGTTTCCTCCATCCAGCAAGAACCGATTACTGCAATTTCAGCCATGATATACACTTCCTTCCTTAGTATTCTATCATACAAACAGGGCAGATATGGAAAAAAAGAGAAAATCCATATATAATTTGGGAAAGAGGTGCTTATTATGCGAATCGGACAATCCGTGGATATTCATCGCCTGACGGAAGGAAGACCGTTGGTTTTAGGCGGTGTGGAAATCCCTTATGAAAAAGGTTTACTGGGTCATTCGGATGCGGACGCTTTACTTCATGCCATCATAGAAGCGATTATCGGAGCAATGGGAATGCAGGATATCGGTACGCATTTTCCGGATACGGATGAACGATACAAAGGAATCTCGTCCTTGTTATTATTGGAGAAGACGTATGAGATGATGAGAGAACAGGGATATGTAATCGGAAACGTGGATTCTCTGATTATGATTGAGAAACCGAAAATGGCACCGTATATACCTCTTATGAAACAGAATATTGCCGATGCGTTACACGCTGATCCGTCTTTGATTAACGTCAAGGCAACCCGGGGAGAAGGGTTGGGTTTTGTCGGAGAAGGCCTGGGTGTACAGGCTATGGCCGTGGTATTGCTTCAAGAACAATAGAAAGGAGATTCTATGTCCTTATTAAACGAAATCAAAGTATTGCGGGATCCTGTTCACGGATACATTCATATTCACGATAAGATTATCTGGGATTGTATGAATGCACCGGAATTTCAGCGGCTGCGTCGGATTCATCAGCTGGGTACGACCCATCAGGTGTATCATACGGCGGAGCATTCCCGGTTTGCGCATTCGTTGGGTGTGTATGAAATCGTTCGCCGGCTGATTACGGAAAACGAAGAAATCAGCAATGCACTGACGGATTATGAAAAGATGACGGTTATGGTTGCCGCTCTGTTGCATGATATCGGACACGGACCGTTCTCACATTCGTTTGAACAGATTTCCAGTTATTCTCATGAAGACTATACGTGTAACATTATCTTACGGGACAGTAAGATTCATGATATTTTGTATGCGGAAGATCCGGATTTACCGAACGATGTCGCAAACGTCATCCGTCATACCCATCCGAATCCGCTTCTGGTACAGATGGTATCCTCGCAACTGGATGCTGACCGGATGGATTATTTACTGCGGGATGCGTATTTTACCGGTACCAGTTACGGGGAATATGATCTGGAACGGGTATTGCGTACGGTACGGGTAAGAGACCACCGGATGGTTGTCAAGGAAAGCGGTATTCATACGATTGAAGATTATATTATGGCCAGATATCATATGTACTGGCAGGTATATTATCATCCGGTAGGACGGTCCTATGAAGCCATCCTGCACGGCTTATTTGAACGGCTGCGAGACGTGTACGAGGAAGATCCGGAAGACGTCAGTCATCTGATGATGTTTCTGCCTCTGCTGCAGCATCAGATGCTAACGAACCGGGAACTGCTGGAACTGGACGAATGCAGCTGCCAGTACGGATTCCAGCTGATGTCCAAGTGCAAGGATACCATCTTACGGGATTTGTCTGACAGGGCATTGAACCGAAGACTGTTTGATTACGATACCATTGTCAGCGTGGAACAGGAATACAGTTACAAGCAATGGATTTCTTCCATGGGATATGACCCGGAATATTACATGTACGTAGACCGTACGGAAGCACGTCCGTATGAACCGTATAAAGGGCAGGAAGAGAACGAAATCCTGGTACTGATGCGGGACGGAACGGTGAAGCGTCTGTCGGAAGCATCCGTGATTGTTAATGCCATTCTGAACGGTCAGAACAAGAACGAGAAGAAGGTATTTTATCCGAAAGAACTGAACGAGTAGAGATGCTCGTTTTCTTTTTCCATGCATAACGCAAAAATTTCACAAATATATGGTATAAAAAATAGGAAATGTGCTAAAATCATCAGCGTTAAGGAAAGAAAGCACTTGATTATGCATCCGATATTGTATATATTGACATTTGCGTATATAATACGGTCTCGTTAAAGAGGGGAATGAAGTGAAAACCTCAGATATGTTACGGGTAGAACAGTGTTCATCGGGAGAAAAAACAGTATACAACGTGATAGGAACGGTCAGTTTGGCAAACGACGGCTACCTGATTGCGTATACGGAACCGGAAACAACTGCGGAAACAAAAATCAGAATTTATCCGACGTATTGTTTACTGGTACGTCAGGCGGAACATAAAACCGTTTTGAAATTACATACGGAACAGGCGTCGTATTTGAAAGTAGAATCCGAGTACGGAGAATTTACGTTTGAATGTGAACATGTGAAAATTTCCTGTTCTCCGGATATGTGGGAAATTATGTACGAATTAAAACAGGATCCGACACACAGTCCGTTTTATTTTCGTTGGAGTATAGAGGAGGAAGCATTGGCATGAATGCGATTGAGAGTAATCTGAAACAGGCAGTCAGAAATGCGGTTGAGAAAGCATTTTCGATTGAATGGAGTGAAGAACAGGTAACCATTGAGATACCGAAAGATAAAAGTCATGGCGATTATGCGACGAATATCGCGATGCAGCTGACGCGTACGTTGCGGACCAATCCGAAAATGATTGCGCAGCAGGTTGTGGATCATCTGGATCTTGCAGCAGCGGGTATTGCGAAGGTGGAAATTGCCGGACCGGGATTTATCAATTTTACGATGGAAAACGATACGTTGAGTTCCGTCATTGCGAAAGTACTGAAGGAAGATGAGGCATATGGTTCGTCATCGTTCGGAGAAAACCAAAAAGTGAACGTGGAGTTTGTATCCGCAAACCCGACGGGAGACTTGCATCCGGGACATGCCAGAGGGGCAGCAACGGGTGATTCCGTATGTCGTATTCTGCGGAAAGCAGGATATGACGTCACGGCGGAGTATTATGTAAATGATGCGGGAAATCAGATTCGTAATATGGCAGTCAGTCTGCAGGCAAGGTATCTGGAGCAGTGCGGGAAGGATGTTGTATTCCCGGAAGACGGATATCACGGACCGGATCTGATTGAAATCGCAAAACAGATTGTTGCGGAAGAAGGCATGAAATATGCCGACACGGATCCGAAAGAAAGTTTGGGTTTCTTCCGTCAGTACGGATTAAAGGAAGAACTGGCAAAACTGAAGAGAGACTTAGCCGGATTCAACGTGCATTTTGACGTATGGACTTCGGAACAGTCGATTTATGACAGAGGTTTGGTGAAGAAAGCATTGGATACGCTGATTGCGCAGGGTAATACGTATGAAGCGGAAGGTGCTTTATGGCTGAAGACGACAACGTTTGGTGATGATAAGGACAGAGTACTGGTGAAGAGTGATGGTTCTTATACGTATCTGACACCGGATATTGCGTATCATCTGGATAAACTGGACCGTGGATTTGACCGGCTGGTAAACTTCTTCGGTGCGGATCATCACAGTTACGTGACCCGTCTGAAAGCTGCCATCGGGGCATTGGGATATGAATCCGATAAACTATCGGTGGATATTATCCAGATGGCCAGAATGATCAAGGATGGCGAAGAGTTTAAGTTAAGTAAGCGTAGCGGGAAAGCTGTTGCGTTACGGGATTTGGTGGAAGAAGCGGGAGCAGATGCCGTACGGTATTTCTTTGCGTCGAGAGCGTGTGATACCCAGATGGATTTCGATCTGGATATGGCAACGAAGCAGTCCAATGAAAACCCGGTATATTATGCACAATATGCGCATGCAAGAATGTGTTCCATTCTGCGTAGCGCACCGTCCGTTACACCGCAGCAACAGTATTCCTTATTAACACATACAAAAGAAACGGCGTTACTGAAACAAATCAATGAGTTCCCGAACATCATTGTGGAAGCTGCAAAGTCAAGAGCGCCGCATAAGGTATGTAACTACATTCAGCGTCTGGCACAGATGTTCCACAGTTTCTATGCGGATTGTAAAGTGCTGAGCGAAGATGCAGCATTGACAAATGAACGCCTGGCACTGGTACAGGCGACCAGAATTACGTTGCGGAATGCGTTGGACGTTATCGGAGTATCGGCACCGGAACAAATGTAGTGAGTAGTAGGAAGGATAGGGTTTAGTAGTATGAGTACACAATCTATGACTGATGTTGCGTACAGCGTATTGGATGAACGGAATGAAGCTGTACCATTCGCAGACCTGTGGGGTGAGGTGTGTGCAAGACTGGGATTCAACGAATCTCAGAAGATGAAGAAGATTTCACAGTTTTATACAAACTTGTCACTGGATGACCGCTTTGCTACATCGAAGGATAAGGATAACGTGTGGGATCTGAAAAAACGTATGAAGTTTGAAGAAACATTCGTAGACGTCAGTGAACTGGAAATTGACGAAAGCGAAATGGAAGACGAATTCGACGAGGAATCCGAGGAAGAAGCGGACGGAGAAAACACAAACAATCCGGAAGAGTACTAAACGTATACGGATTACGTGAGAAGAATAATCAACAACAGCCATTGGAATATCCAATGGCTGTTTTCGTTTCTTATAACCAGATCTGCGGGTATTTGTGGAACGGTTTGTATACCAGTTCGTCTTCGAATTCGATCTTGTATACGCATACCATTTCGTTTTCGTTTACGGATAAACCTTCCAGCTTGATGCGGTGGTCTTCGTAGGTAAACGGAATGATTTCGTTGGTGTACAGTTTTGTCACCTTGGTTGGTTTGGTGTAAACACCGTCAAAGTACATATATCCTTCCGGCGGGCAAATCCAGTTCCACAGATAGCACGCCTTTAAATCTTCGGCATAACTGATAGCGGTAATTCCGTTTCCTCCGCGATACCAGGAACCGGAAATCACATTCGGGTGTAATTTACCATATACGGCTTCTCCGTTGTGCCTTAACCAGGTTCCGACTTCGGTTAACGGTCTGATGGCATCTTTCGGGATGGAACCGTCCGGTTTCGGCCCGACGTTTAACAATAAGTTTCCGCCGTTGCAGGCACATTGGTTCAGCATCCGGATGATACGCTGGGCACTGTAGGCATATGGTAAAATCTGCTGATCATCAAGATATCCCCAGGAAATATCGTTAAAGGTCATGCAGGCTTCCCAGTCCCGGTCCAGTACCCGGATTTTTCCTTCCGGTGTACCGAAATCTTCGGCTAACCGGCTTCGGTCATTGATGATGATATGCGGCTGTAAGGCACGTAAGCGTTGGTTCCGGTTGACGGAATCCCACTCTTCCGGTGTAGCCATCGGCTGGGCAACGTCGTACCATAAAATATCAATCTTACCGTAATTGGTTAACAGTTCGGTATTGAGTGCTTCGATGTAATCAAGAAACCGTCTTCGTGCCTCCAGATCTGTAGCACAGGCGGCTCCGTCCGGATGTCTCCAGTCCATTATGGAAGAATAGAACCCGATCTTCAAGCCTTCTTCCCGGCAGGCTTCTACGAATTCTTTTACGATATCCCGGTGACAACCGTAGTTTACCGAATTGAACGGATTGACTTTGGAATCCCATAAGGAGAATCCTTCATGATGCCGGGTCGTCAGTACCATATATTTCATACCGGCAGCTTTTGCCAGTTTTGCCCATTCCTTGCAGCACCCTTCTTTCGGCTGGAATCTGTCGGCATACGTTTCGTATTCTTCCTTTGAAATGCCTTCCATGGACATTACCCATTCGTGTCTGCCGATAGCGGAGTATAAGCCGAAATGAATGAACATGCCGAAGCGGGCTTCCCTCCACCAGGCCATCCGCTTTTCTCTTGTGGACGCTACTTGTTGTTCGTATTGTTCGCGATTGAGTAATTCCATAAAATATTCCTCCGTGTTCTATGTACAGTATATACGAAAAACAAGCGAATATTCCCAAAGAAGGTAAAAATATCCCGTAACCTTTTTTTTGAGACCTCACTCATGTATAATACTTTTTGGGAGGCTTGGACTACTTATGATTTATACAGTAACTTGCAATCCTTCAATTGATTTGTTTGTGCAGGCGGAATTGGTTGTCGGAGAATTGAATCGTGTTGAGTCGGAAGAATACATGCCGGGAGGAAAAGGAATTAACGTTTCCATTATTGCGCACGAATTGGGGGCGGAAACGGTTGCGACCGGATTTTTAGGGGGATTTACCGGAGAGTTTGTGAAGAATGAACTGGATAAGGCAGGAGTTGCCAATCACTTCATTCCTTGTAACGGAATTACCCGGATTAATATGAAAGTTGCCGGAATTGATGAAACGGAAATTAATTTACGCGGGTTAACGGTAGAACGGAAAGAGTATCAGGCGTTAGTAAAGTATCTGGAATCCGTATTAACAAGCGAAGACGCAGTGATTTTGAGCGGTAGTACGGCATCAGGGGTTACTCAGGATGATTATCTGGAAATCTGTGAACTGGCGAATCAGAAAGGTGCGTTGCTGGTGGTAGATACCAGCCGGGCTTATCTGGAAGCGTGTTTGTCCCAGAAGCCGTTTCTGATCAAGCCGAACGTTCAGGAACTGGCGGAAATACTGAAACGAAGCATTTCCGGTGAAGATGAAATCGTAGATTGTGCAAAGAAACTGCAGGAAAAAGGAGCACAGAACGTGCTGGTTTCCAACGGTCGTCACGGGGCGATTCTGGTAACCGAAGAGGGTGTCTATTACGGAGAATCCCTGGAAGGAGTCAGAGTCAATTCCATCGGTGCAGGTGATTCCATGGTTGCCGGTTTTGTGGTGGAATGGATGCGTACGAAAGACTATAAGACAGCATTAAAGATGGGATTAACGTGCGGCAGTTGTACCGCATTTACCGATCGTCTGGCAAAGGGAGAAGAGATTTTAAAACGATTACCGGAAGCTGTGGTTACACAGTAAAGGAGAACAGGTATGAAAGAAGTCATAAAAATAGAAGGAGGCCATCCGTTAGAGGGTACGGTTCGGATCAGCGGGTCGAAAAACGCAACGGTTGCGTTGATTCCGGCAGCGATACTGGCAAACGGGCCGGTTACGATTGTGGGTGTTCCGAATATTTCGGATGTCAGTGCTCTTCAGCAGATCCTGGAAGTACAGAAAGTAAAAGTCATCCATAAGGCAGAGGATCATATCATCATCGATCCTTCCCATATGGAAAACGTGGATCTTGACCACGTTGCGGTTACGAAATTACGGGCATCGTATTATTTCATGGGTGCCTTGCTTGGTAAATATAAATCCGTGAGAATCCGGATGGCAGGAGGATGTTATTTAGGTCCCCGGCCGATTGATTTACATTTAAAAGGTTTTGAAGCATTGGGAGCTCATGTGGAATATGACCAGGGATGTTATCACATCTGGGCAGAAGAGCTGGTAGGAACCAAGATTTATCTTGACTTCGCATCTGTCGGAGCTACCATCAATATCATTCTGGCAGCCGTCCGGGCAAAGGGTCGTACAACCATTGAGAATGCGGCGAAGGAACCGGAAATCATTGACGTCATTACCTTGCTGAACAAGATGGGAGCCCGGATCCGTGGTGCGGGTACCAACGTTATTACCATTGACGGTGTGGATGAATTGTGGGGATGTTTCCATGAAATCATTCCGGACCGGATTGAAGCGGGTACGTTCATTATTATGGCAGCTGCTGCCGGCAAGGAAATGACCGTAGAAAATATCATTCCGCAGCATCTGGAAGCGTTATTAAGTAAACTCGATGAAATGGGTGTCGATATGGATGTCAAACTGGACCGGGTTACGATTCATGGCGGAAGTAAGTTAAAAGGTGTTGACGTGAAGACACAGACTTATCCGGGATTAGCAACGGATTTACAGGCACCGTTAACGGTCTTGTTGACACAGGCAGAAGGTCGTTCCCGGGTAACCGAAACGATTTATCCGGAACGGTTCAAACATTGTTACGAGCTGGATAAAATGGGTGCAACAACCGAAGTTACCACTCCGAAGGCAACCATTTTCGGACCGACAAAATTATATGGAGTAGACGTTACCGCTACCGATTTGCGCTGCGGTGCGAGTCTGGTAGTAGCCGGATTGATTGCCAAAGGTGTAACGACCATCGATCAGATTTATCATATCGACAGAGGATATGATAACCTGGACGGTAAGTTGCAGGCTCTGGGGGCAAAAATCTGGAGAGAACAGATAGAAGACTAAAAAAGAGGGAGTTTCATCCCTCTTTGTTGTATTTTTTCAATGTTTTTTGCAGTTTTTCAATGAATTCGTTCCGTATGTTTTCCGGACTTAATATTTCCACGTTTTCCATATACTGCATAGACCAGTAGACGATGCCTTGACGGGTTGTTTTTACCATCGTGTCAAATTGTTCGTTTTCACGCGGGACAATGGAGATGTTGGTTCCGAATTGTTCGATGACATGGTCAAGAACGAAATTGTTGCAACGTAACTGGACGTTGATGTCTTCTCCGCCGTGCATAAAGACTTTATTTCTGGCGTAAGCCTGCGGATCGAAGGATTTTTCCAGCGGATCCGATTTTTCGTCCAGTATTCTTATGTTTTTCATTTTATCAATCCGGTAATGGGAGATTTCCGGGTGTCCTTTGGTTTTGCACAACAGGTAATAGCGGTCATTATCGAACACAATGTAGTACGGGTGAAGAATGTATTTTTCGTTTTTCCGTTTTACCAGTTCTTTGTTTGTGTTGTATTTCATGTAATCCAGGCTTACTTGCTTCTTGGATTGAATGGCATCCTGCAACATGGAGATATTCAGGAAGAAATCCCGGTTTCCTGATTTTCTGTCATTCGGGGAATAGATGGTTTCCGTAAAGGACTTCTTTGCGTATACACTTTGGGTACCAAACAGACGGTTAATCAGATCGGTTGTTTCTTCCCGGGATACGTAAGGGGAGGCATAGATAATCTGTGTCAGCAGTTGTACTTCGGATTCTTCCAGCGGACGGTCAATCAGGTATGTTCCTTTTTTGTTGTCCTCATACCGGCTGAGTTCGCAGAATTCGTTCAGTGCTTCACAATGAGAATAAATCGTACGACGGTCCAGGTCCAGTCCGTACTCGTTTTTTAAATACTCCTGAATCTGTGGCGTCGTTAATATATGATCCGCATCCGAGTATTTTTTCAGGATTCTGTAAACTGCCAGAACACCTTGCTTTTTTCCGTCAAAATTCATGAATATCACCTCTTGTACATAGTCTATCATACTGTCTTAAAAATTGTACAGTCGATTTTCTATAATACAGGTGTGGAGGAAAACAGTATGAAATATATCACGATCAATTGTACCGAGAGATTTTTCGGGATTGAAGCATTCAAACTGGGAAAACCGTATTATATGAAGAAAGAACCGGAGAATGAATATGACGGGGAAGCGATTCTGGTAGTAGGGGAGCAGGATGTATCTTACGGATACGTTGCGAATTCCGTGCATACGGTTGCCAGAGGTACGTACAGTGCGGGAAGGATTTATGATACGTTTGATGACATGTGCAAGGTGGTTCCGGTCTTTATTGTCAACAAACTTGTGATTGCGGAAGTACATAATAACGGATAATACCGATATTTTCGGAAATACCACTTGCGTAAAGAAAGATATGTGTGTTACTATTTATAGGCTAATTGCACTTACTTTGAATTGATTGGAAATTCAAGGCGGAAGGAGAACGGTATGAAGGAAAACACACATCCTACGAGTTACGCAGTTAAGGTTGTTTGTACGTCATGCGGTGCTGAATTCGAAACACATTCAACAAAGAAGGAAATTCGTGTTGATACATGTTCCAACTGTCACCCATTCTACACAGGAAGACAACGTTTCGCTGCTGCAGCAGGTAGAATTGAAAAGTTCAACAAGAAGTACGGAATCAAAGGCTAGTACAGAGTATGAACACGGGAAGCGATATGCTTCCCTTTTTTTTGGTAAAAGAAAAAACCTCGGAAGAGGTTTTTATTCATTCGGATATTTCTGCAAGTATTTGAACAATAATAAATCGAATAAGTAATTGAATCCCTGGATGGTATAGGCGTCGCGTTTTCCTTCGCGTATATAATCGAAGGATTCTTCTTTTTCCGAAAGATAGATGATCCTGTCGTAGACGTTTTTGAACTTGTCCAGATGGTTTAAGGTAAACAATACTTTGAATGCCTTGCAGCGATTGATGTCATTTAAGGTAGCAAGGGCATAGTTACCGGTTGTGGACAGGGTGACGAGCATGTCGAATTCGTCGAGTTGTTCCAGAAGTTCGGTACTGCGGGAAGAGTTGGTAATGCAGCGGATAATCTTACCGTTTCCGATCATGGCTTCCTGGAAGGCAATCGGAGCAACGGTGGAAGCTTCCGCAAAGTTGAATACCACGCGTTTCCGGTTGTGTAACAGATCGATAAAGTATTCCATATGTTCCGTGTTTGCCAGTTTTTCAATGCTTTTTGTCATTTCCTCGGTTTGTCGGTGGTATTGCTGTACAAAGTCGGTGGTATTGCAGTAGCGCTGATACCGGTGGTTATGATTCATGGCTTCGGACAGTTTGGCTTTTAAATTGGAAAAAGAATCAAAACCGATGTATTTGATGAATCGCTGGACGGAAGAGCGCGACACAAAACATTCGTCGGCCAGATCATAAATCGAAGTGGCTTCCAGACGATCGATGTTGGACAGAATGTAGTTCGCGAGTATCACATTGGAATCGTTGTCGTCGTTGGAATTGACAATGCTTAACAAGGTGGATACTAAGTTATACGTGCGTAAATCGTGGGTATCTGTAGTTTTCATACTGGCATTATAGCATGGTATCAGAAATTGATACCACGGTTTCATATTCTGATACTGATGAAAAAAGGAAAAATACGTACAATGATATTGTAAAAGACAAAATAGTCTGGAAAGGAAACGAATATGAAATACAAAACAAATCCTGTATTTCCTAAGAACTTCTTCTGGGGTGCTTCCAGTGCTGCATGGCAGGTGGAAGGCGCAACTTTGGAAGGGGGAAGAACACAAGCTATCATCGACTTGAATTCCCAAACCAAGAAGCCGTTTACCGATAACAGTATTGCGGCTGACCACTATCATCACTACAAGGAAGACGTAGCGCTGATGAAGGAATGCGGTTTCACTTCTTACCGGTTCTCCTTCTCCTGGAGCCGTATTATCCCGCAGAAGGGTGTAATCAATCCGGAAGGTATTGCGTTCTACAACAACCTGATTGACGAATTGGTTGGTGCAGGTATTACGCCGATTGTTACGTTGTATCACTATGATATGCCTTGCTGGGTAGATGAATTGTATGGCGGCTGGCATAACCGTGCCATCATTGATGAATTTGACTTCTACTGCCGTACGTGTTTTGAAAACTTCGGTGACAGAGTAAAGTACTGGTTGAGTATCAATGAACAGAACATGCAGATCGTGTACGGTGACTGGCTGGGTGTTTCCAAGGGTTGTACCGACTGGTTCAAGGAAAAGTGGGATATCAACCATATCATGAACTTATGTCATGCCAAGGCTGTTATCGCTTGCCACGAAATGGTAGAAGGCGGTAAGATCGGTCCGGTTCCGGGTTATGTTCCGATTTATCCGAAGAGCTGCAAACCGGAAGACCAGATTGCGGCAATGAATGCGGAAGAACTGACACAGAAGATCTGGGATGACCTGTATTACTTCGGAGAATACAACGGTTTCGTAAAGAGCTACTGGAGAGAACATGACATTACTCCGGATATCCGTGAAGGCGATATGGAACTGATCAAGCAGGCAAAGATCGATTTCTTTGCGATCAACTGCTATCGTTCTGACGTAGGTATGGCACCGGATAACACGTATTTACAGGAAATCGGTCTGAACAAATACGGCCGTAAGGGTGAATTCGTTTACACCAATATTCCGGGTGAATATGCGCTGGATCGTAACAAGTATGTAGAAACAACTGACTGGGACTGGCACATTGACGGTACCTGCATGCGGTATACCATGCGTTATATGTGGGATCACTATCATTTACCAATGGTTATCACGGAAGCCGGTTTCGGTGCTCATGAAGACCTGGACGAAAACGGAGAAATCCATGATGATTACCGTATCGATTACCTGAGAGATTACATCTATAACTTAGGTCTGGCAATCTCTGACGGTGTCGAAGTCATGGGATTCAACCCATGGAGTTTCACCGACCTGTTGTCTACCGGTAACGGTATGGCGAAGCGTTACGGTCTGGTATTCGTTAATACGACGGATGACGAATTGCGCGACTTGAAGCGTTATAAGAAAGATTCTTTCTACTGGTATCAGAAATTAATCAAATCCAACGGTCAGGAATGGGGAAAAGATATGTCTGACTGGAAGGATTTCAACAGAACATCTGAAATTGCCAGCGATTTGAAAGCAAAGGGAGTTAAAGACTAATACAGTCTTGCAAAATAAGAAAGGGAAATAAAAATGGCTAAAAATTACAAGCAAATGGCTGCTGACATTATGGAAGCAGTCGGTGGTGAAGGCAACGTCTCCAGCGCTTCCCACTGTATGACTCGTCTGCGTTTGAACCTGAAAGATCCAAGCAAGCTGAACGTAGAAGAAGCAAAGAAGATTACAGGCGTATTGAATGTTATCGTTCAGAACGGTGAACATCAGTTCGTTATCGGTCAGGATGTACCGAGCCTGTATGAAGAAGTATCCAAGTTTGACATCCAATTGGGCGGCACGGTAGATGATGCAGAAGCTGCTAAGGCTGACAAGGAAGCTGCAGGCGGACCTGTTGCGACCGCATTGTCCTTCATCGGCGGTACCTTCTCACCGGTTATCCCGGTATTGGTTGCCGGCGGTTTGATGGGTGCTGTATTAACACTGTTGACGACGGTATTCGGTGTTTCTGCTGAATCCGGAACCTATCAGGTTATTTCCGCAATCAACCAGGCTACTTTCTGGTTCCTGCCGATCTTCATTGGTTTCTCTGCTGCAACAAGATTGAAATCCAATGGATATTTAGGAGCTTTCTTAGCTGCTATCTTATTGTACGTTACGAATAATCCTCTGACAGATTCTTCTTTCTTAGGTATTCCTGTTACAACGGTTGGTTACAACGCAACAGTATTCCCAATCATCCTGGGTTGCCTGTTCATGTCTGTTGTATATCGTTTCTTGCAGAAGGTTATGCCGATTTCTCTGCGTACCATCTTCGTTCCGTTGCTGACAATGTTAGTAACTGTTCCTGTTACATTGATCGCTTTGGGTCCGATCGGCGGATGGGCAGGTACCTTATTGGCTAATGCCGTATTCGCAATCTACAGAGCAGTTCCTGCTGTTGCGGTTGCCTTGATCGGTGCTTTGACATGCTGGATGGTATTCTTCGGTATGAACAATGCGACATATCCTATCGTATTCGCTTTGTTGGCTGAAGTTGGTTCTGACCCATTGATCTGTGCAGGTATGGCTCCTGCTAACGTAGCTGTCGGCGGTGCTTGTCTGGCTGTTGCGTTAATCGCTAAGAAGGCAGAAGAAAAGTCTGTTGCTACCGGTGCCGGTATCACTGCATTGTGCGGTATTACCGAACCAGGTGTTTACGGTGTATTGTTCGTCAAGAAGTATCCGTTGATCGGCGCTATGGTCGGCGGCGGATTGGGCGGCTTGATCTGCGGTCTGTTCGGCGGTACACAATACGTTATTTCTACTCCTGGTTTCATCTCTGCTCCGGCTTACATTGCTCCGGACGGAACATGGGGTAACTTCTATCTGATGCTGGCAGTTATGGTTATCGCAACCGCTGTTGCTTTCGCTGTAACTTACGTATTGGGTAAGAAGGTAGAAAAGTAAAAAAACCACGGTTTTACCGAGTGAATCGTTCCTTGTGAGCGGTTCACTTTTTTTGTGCGAAAAATCGTATAAAAAAAATAAAAATAATTATTGTGTTTTCGGGGGTATTATGTATAATTGATTTGTGTTTATTTAAC
>JABUSI010000056.1 GCA_021442745.1 Erysipelotrichaceae bacterium
CAACAGAAAAAGATTGGATTTCTTCAATCATTTCTGAAGATTTCCAATCTTTTGTTTTTGTTAACTGTTAATTCCGGAGCTGTAAAGTTTTTCTATCCCAGATCTTCTCCGTTAGTCGCAATAACCTGCTTGTACCAGTCAAACGATTTCTTCTTTCTGCGGGAGAAATCACCGGTACCGTCATCGTACCGTTCCACGAAAATAAATCCGTAACGCTTTGCCATTTCCCCGGTGGAAGCACTGACTAAGTCAATGCAACCCCAAGGTGTGAATCCGCGCAAATCGACACCGTCATGTACGGCTTCTTTCATGGCTTCAATGTGACTGCGCAGATATTCAATCCGGTACGTATCGTTTACCGTACCGTCTTCTTCGATCTTATCATACGCACCCAGTCCGTTTTCTACTACGAAAATCGGTTTCTGGTAACGGTCCCAGATTTCATTTAAGGAATACCGTAATCCGGTCGGATCAATCTGCCATCCCCAGTCGGAAGCCTTCAGATACGGGTTCGGCGTACCGCCTAAGATATTGCCTTTTCCGGCTGTTTTGTCCGGATTTACGGTATTGCATACGGACATATAGTACGAACACGTATAGAAGTCCACCGTGCCTTCTTTTAGGATCTGTGCATCGTTTTCTTCCATTACGATGTGAATGTTGTTGTCTTCGAAATACCGCTTCATATAGTTCGGATACGCGCCACGGCACTGTACGTCACTGCAGAACCAGTTGGAAAGCTGACTTCTCTTCTGGTTAAACAAGACGTCTTCCGGATCACACGTTAACGGATACGACGTCATCATGATATTCATATCCCCTAACTGATAGTTCGGATCGATTTCATGCGCCATTTTGACAGCCAATGCACTGGCAACCAGCTGATGATGCAACGCCTGGAACCGGACCTGCGGAATATCCGTCTGTTCCATAAACGACATCGGGCGGATATTGTTTAATACACCCATAGACAGGAAATTCCCGATTGCACTGGTAGCCGAATTGATTTCATTAAACGTCAGCCAGTATTTCACTTTTCCTTTGTACCTCTTGAAAATAGCTTCACAGTAATTCAGATAGCACTGAATCGTTCTTCGATCCGCCCATGCGTTCCATTTCTTTGTCAGATTGAACGGCACTTCATAGTGGGAAATCGTAATCATCGGTTCAATGTTGTATTTCAGACATTCGTCAATCAGATTGTCGTAAAACTGCAGGCCTTCTTCGTTGGCACATTCGTCATCACCGTTCGGGAAAATACGGGTCCACGCAATCGAGAACCGGTACATCTTGAATCCCATTTCCGCAAACAACGCGATATCTTCTTTGTATCTGTGATAATGGTCGATAGCCATATGTGACGGATAAAATGTCCCTTCTTCCAGTTCCGGTGTAATCCGTTTGGAACGGGTAGCGGTTCCTCCCGTACACACGTCCGGACAAGACAATCCCTTTCCGCCTTCGTTATACGCACCTTCCAGCTGATTGGCAGCCGTAGCGCCGCCCCATAAGAAATTCTTTGGAAAACTCATAGTTACTTCCTCTCTTTTTCCGTAGTATATCATTGTTTTATTGTTGTTTTCTATACTGTCTTCGGGTAAAAAGAATACCAGACTTCCGGTATTCTTTTTCTTCTATCTGTTGACTTTCTGTCCTCTGACAACCGCACAAGGGTCTTCGAATTGTACATCTTTGCCATTGGCATCGGTCACAATGACCATAACCGGCATTTCGTATTTCTTCGCTAATGTCGCAAAATCCACTTCCACAACCGGATCCCCTGCACACACAACATCTCCTGCCTTCTTCAATGTCTTGAATCCGGCACCGTTGGCAGATACGGTATCAATTCCGATATGTACCAGAAGTTCCATACCGTTGTTGGCTTTTAATCCGAACGCATGACCGGTAGGGAATACCATCGCAATTTCTCCGTTACATGGCGAACACAAGGTAACCTTCTTCGGTTCAAAGGTAAAGGCACAGCTCTTACCCATCAGTTCATTGGCGAACATTTCATCGGAAACGGTTTTGACATCGATGAGCATACCGTCAGCCAACGCTACGATATCCTCATCGCTGACCTCAATCTTTTGTAATTCTTCCTTCTTGCTAAACAGTTTAAACATATCCCTTCTCCTTACAATTCTTCTCCGTTTGACGCAATGACTTTCCGGTACCAGTCAAACGATTTCTTTTCATACCGCTTGAACGTACCGTTACCCTTGTCATCCCGGTCAACGTAAATAAATCCGTATCTCTTGGACATTTCTCCGGTGGAAGCACTGACTAAGTCGATGCATCCCCAGGAGGTATATCCCAGAAGATTCACGCCGTCTTCACGGATTGCCTTTTCCATTTCCGTAATATGCGCTTTCATATACTCAATCCGGTAGTCATCCTGTACCGTATCGTTTTCCAGTGTATCGAAGGCACCCAGACCGTTTTCTACGATAAACAACGGCTTCTGGTAGCGATCCCATAACGTATTCAACGTAATACGCAAGCCTAACGGGTCAATCGCCCAGCCCCAGTCGGAAGCTTTCAGGTACGGATTTCTTGTACCCTTGAACGCATTGCCGACCGTTTCCGTATTCTTCGGATCCGTGGAAATACAACGGGAAGAATAATACGAAAAGGAAATATAGTCAACCGTATGTTCCCGTAAAATCTGTTCATCCTCTTCCGTCATACCAACATCGATGCCTTCTCTTTCCAGCATCTTTGTCAGATAACTCGGATAATATCCTCTGGACTGGACATCAATGAAACCGAAATTGTCTCTGTCCTTACCCATCGAAGCCCAGACATCTTCCGGATTGCAGGAATACGGATAATAGTTGCCTGCCGCAACCATACAACCGACCATCGCTTCCGGATTCGCTTCATGCAAGATCTTCGTAGCCCAGGCACTGGCAACCAGTTCGTTATGAACCGCCTTGTACTTGGCTTCCGTTTCGTTCTCGCCTTCTTCAAATACCAGACCGGCACCCATAAACGGAAGATGCAGAATCATATTGATTTCATTGAACGTAATCCAGTATTTGACAACATCCTTGTAGCGGTCTGCCAGAACGGTAACCAGATTTTTGTAGAAAGAAATCAGTTTCCGGTTCTTCCATCCGCCGTATTCCTTAATCAGATGAATCGGCATATCAAAGTGCGTAATCGTTACCAGCGGTTCGATGTTGTACTTCTTTAATTCCGCAAATACGTCATCATAGAACGCCAGACCTTCTTCGTTCGGTTCACTTTCATCTCCATTCGGGAAAATACGGGTCCATGCCAGCGACATCCGGAATACTTTGAATCCCATCTTCGCAAACATCGCGATATCTTCCTTGTAGTGATGATAAAAATCAATGCCCTTCTGTGCCGGATAGTAGTATCCTTCTTCAAAATCCAGCATTCTCCGCTTACCCATGCTGACTAAAAAGCGTTCTTTACCATAAGGAACCACGTCAACGTTCGCTAAGCCTCTGCCGCCTTCGTTATAACCGCCTTCCAGCTGATTGGCAGCTGTTGCGCCGCCCCATAAGAAATTCTTTGGAAAACTCATATTTTTCTTCCTTCCTACATTTTGATTTTACGACTCATAAATTCTTTCAGACTGTGTTCCGTTGCAACCTGCTTTTCGATGATCAGGTTCGTTCCCCCGGCCTGAAGAATGACATATTTTTTTGATTCGATATACTTCTTCACCTGTGTATATTCCACTTCCAGAGCGTCCTTGCTGTGATCGGCAGTCACTCTTACCGCATCCGGACGGAACTTGTAGTGAAAATGAATGACACCTTCGGTTCCCATGGAAACCAGACTGTTTCTGATTTTCTTAGTAAACGATGTCTTATAGATAAAATAGAATATTTCCCCGGCAATTGCCCCGAAGAAGCAGGCATATCCGGCAAGCTTGTTGCCGTTGCTCACAAAGCTGACACCGGTATAAATCAGAATCAGAATTCCAAACTGCAGAACCATCACCCGTTCAATCGAAAAGATGGCATTAGCCAGTTCCGGTGCATCATCCGTATTGATAAAACTGTCGAACTCCAGCATTATCTCACCTGCTTGCCGATCCATTCAAATACGCTGACCGGTACGTTGTCTTCCATGACTCTGTGACCGTCGTAATCGTATTTGACTTCGTCATCCAGGAATAATACCCAGACACCGTGATTGAAAATTTTCTTCGGTCTGCCCAGTTCATCCTTGTACTGACCGGTCGGATCTTCCACCTTGTCAAAGAAAGAGAAATGCACGTTCGCCTTTTCTTCCAGCAGACGGTGATAAATCGGAACCGTTGTTTCAAACGGATTGACCAGTTCATCGTTTTTCGCATGGACAAACCAGATTGGTGTCTTCGTTAACTTCCGTAACGTTTCTTCATCCACGTTCTGGTTATAGAATGCCTGACATACCGGAACGGCACAACAGAAGTAGTCCGGATAATCGATGATCATCCGCATCGACATAAATCCGCCGTTGCTGCAGCCGGTTACCGAAATCCGGTTCCGGTCAATCGTATCTTCGTGTTGTTTTACGAACTCTTCAATCAGATACATCAATGGTTCGGAATAAATACTCCTGTTGGATCTGGATAACTTTTCCACACCGTCATCCATCCATACCGTCGGACTCTGCGGTGCCAGTACATACGCTTCCCCACCGAATTTCTTCTGGGCATCTTTTGCGGACAAAGCCGTAACCCGGTTACCCGTATACGCTACCAGCGGATTGTCTCCGCCTTCCCCGGCACCATGCAGCCAGATGACCAGCGGCAGTTTTTCATGCTTCTTGTTTTCCGGTGTATACGCTCCGTATTGTAACGGCAAGGTTGCATGTGTGGAAACACCATGACTCCATCCTCTGGCGTCCGGACACAAATCACCCTCACACGTATCAAATACCAGTCCGGTAACCGGACCGTCCGCACCCGGTAACGGATGCAACTGGGTGATCCGATGTTTATTGATGATGTAATGGCTTTCCAGTACGGTTCCTTCAATCTTCTTGGACAACCGTTCTTCCTCCAGCTCCAATGTTACATACGTTCCCTTTTCCTGCTTATGACCATACGCATCACTCGGATATGCACACAATACCTTCTGATACCCTACAGACGGTAATGCCTTCGCATTCGGGTCAAACTTGTTTTCCTTGCGCATCAATACCGTACCGTCCGGCTGATATCGTGTCGTATGTACGTTAAAGGTGTTAACGGTAACGTCATTCATTCCGGCTTCTGCCGGTAATTCCAGAATCAATTTCGTGATAAACGGACCGTAATCGGTCAGTCTTGTAACTGTCTTGTAGGATGCCATACTTATCTCCTTTCGATGACAACCAGTACGTCTTCGTCAAACGGTGTCATTAAGATATAGGACTTTCCGTCCTTCACTTCCACAAACGGATGCGCCGTATTCTTCGTATTCATATCGACAACGGTAACCTTGCAGTCAGACAGATCTTCGTTGACCACAATCTTCGTATTGAACGGTGCATAAATCAGACTCGTCTTGCCATCCTTTGTCGTTGCCATCTTGATTTCCGGATTCACACTGATGACCCGTGTCATCTTCTTCGTACCGTCTTCCAGTACTTCCGTCTTCAAGCCGGAAATCGTATTGCCGATCCGATTATCCGGATGCAATTCTCCCAATGCACTTACCGTATTCTTAATGTAACCGTAATCCCAGGCACCCTTGAAATACAACGCTTCGGTCCATGGCTTCGGTGCATCAAATCCTTCCCCCGTATTCGGGTTCACCGGTGAATACAGTTTCTGGAAATTCCAGATACCGTGTGCCCCATAGGTAACCCCTGCACACGCACCGGACAATACCGACATCCAGGCAGCCCGGCGGACGTCCTTCGTATTGAACCGTCCGTACTTGTAGCCGCTGAATCCCATCTGTTCATAACACGGTTCCGCGTTCAGAATCGGCTTTGCCGGATATTTTTCCAGCATTTCCACCGGCATCGTATAACACTTATCCAGATTCAGCGCATTGTGGCCTGACTGGAACATATAGAAATCCATCTTGTCCAGGTATTCTTCCGGAAGATACGTATATCTTCCCTTGATATGTAACGTTTTCAGCGTATCCGGAGACAATTCGCACATCGTATCCAACGCAATCCGATAATATTCCTTCGCACTGTCCGTATCCAGATCCGTATCACCGGAAATGACATATACCGGATTGTAGGAATCAAACGTTTCGGCAACTTTCTGACAATACGGCTTGATGAATTCCTTCGGCATCACGTTGATGTTGTTGGACAGCGCACTGCCCCAGGTACCCGGAACATGGTTCAGCCACAAAACAACCAGAGCCGGTGTGAAATCATAACTGACAATCTTATCCAGCACGTGTTTGGCATGTTCGAAATAATCGTCATTCATTCCTTTTTCATAATCGTAACCACCGTTTTCCTTGAACCCGAACGGCATATACGGTGCATTCACATAACAACGGTCCCATTGCGGCAGAATGTTAATCTGCAGCACGTTGAATCCCTGTTGTTTCCGTACCGTCAGATACGTATCCAGATCTTCATCGTTCATATTGGTGAAGGCACTCCACAGCGTATCCGCCAGCCAGAAGAACGGCTTCCCGTCTCTTGAGAACGTACATTTGTCGTCATTTACTGTTAATCGTTTCATTTTCTGTTCCTCACTGTTTCTTTCTGTATATTCTGACACCCTTGATTCCTGTCGGACCCAACGGCATAAACTGACTGATATAATCGTTAATCGAACGAGCCAGCGTCGTATTCGCTTCTACCGTCAGCTCGTTATGACCCTGTGCAAACGATACGTCAAACGTGTAATCCGGACAAATCCGGACACCGCATTCCTTACCGTTTACCAGAACACGGATACCTTCGGTAGCCCCAAGCACTTCCGCTTTACCGTCATACCCTTCTTCACAATTTACGGTAAAGGTATAGGTAATCCGTCCGCAGAACGAAGAATCCACGGTATTGATATACACAACCGGATTCATCGCTAATTCTTTCGTATGGCCTTCAAAATCCGTCAGGACAACATCCGCACAAGTCAGATCACATACCGGTTCGTATGTGAAATATTCTTTCTTTGCATCCGCCAATGGTTCATCGGATACGATAACCATCTTGCTGCCATACGGCGGCAAATCCAGTGTAAACGCCTTGTCATCCTGTACAAGAGTATCCGTAAACGCATCGTATTCGGTAATATATCCGGTTTCTTTTACCGTTACCGTTGTCTGCACACGCGTATAACTGCTTTCATTCACAAAGAAATACAGATGCAAGCCGTCATGTACGTAATGATGAACCCGCAGTTTCGGACATTCACAATCCGTATGAATATCCTGTAAACCCGCTTTCTGCAAAGTGTCTGCCAGCTGTTCTGCTCTTAACACATTACCATCAATTACGATATTGTTTACCGTACCTTCGCTGGTTCCCGTCGGCAAGCCGTTCATAAAGCAGACCGGTAGTCCGCCATCCTGCATCTTCCGGATGGTCACCAATACCTGTGCCGGTAAATTCTCGGCATACGGCACGATCAGACAACGGATCTTCTGTCCGTTCATATTCCACGTACCGTTATCGAAATGTCCTTCGTTCAGATAATCAGCGGATACAATCTCAAACCCGATCTGATGGGTTGTGAGTTCTTTTGCCGGAACCTGCGTAAACATATAGTCTCCGCTCCATTCGGCTTCCCCATGGAACAGAATACCCGCTTCACTGATACACTGTCCGTCTGACAACAGATGACACAACCGGTTGGCATAGTTCATCAGTTGTTTAAATTCCGGATACTGCGGATTGTTTCCTTTGGCATAGAAATGCGGCGGACAATCGGAATCCGGGAATGCCTTCGGGGAAAACGCATGCGGTACCAGGTTGTTGATGCCTCTTACCAGCATGTAGTCCGTCATCCATTTTGCCAGTTTATTGCCTTCCTGCCAGCCATACGCACCGAACAGTTCACACATGGAATTGCCCTTGGCACGCGGATTCAGATGTGCTAATGAACTTCCCAGTTTACCCAGCACATACGTAAAGAATTCCCCGTCCCAGTTCGGTTTGTGGAACGACTTGAACGCATCGTCAAATTCCGGCACCAGCTGGAACAGAACGACATCAATACCCGCCATATCCGCATGTTTCATACTACGGAAGAAATGACCCGGACCATATCCCAGCCGTGCAACCGCATTGTTGTCTTCAATTGTATGTCCCACACGCATGACGTGATGGGCCTTACACCAGTCTCCCAATACCCCGTCAAAATTCTCGGAATATAAGGCACTGACCAGATCCATATAGTGATAGCGAAGGGTTTTCGCTTTCTGACTTGAACCGATAAACAGTAACGGCAGTTCTTTTCCGATTTCTGCAACATCCGCCTTTTCTGCCAGCATCTGTTCCAGACCTTCCGCATACGGAAGAACCATCTCACTGTTTCTTCCGATTGACGCGTTTTCTGCACCATGCAGATTTCCGAACCGCGGTTCATCGGAGAAGAATCCCGTAACCGTTTTCCCGAATTCCTCGCCGAAATGTTCATAAATCGGTTCGTATACTTCCTGCAACAGCACTCTTGTCGCCTTAGCATCCAACGGATTCAGATGGTTCTCGGTCTCCTTTTCGCCGCCCTTTTCGGACACAAACACCACATTCAGTGACCAGGTTCCTTCCGGAATATCCAGGTTCACCCGTAAGCATGGTCCGCCTACCGCACCCGGGATCGGATTTCCTATCAAATCAAACAGCGGCTTTCCGGTGTTGTAGTCATCCACCAGTTCCGTCTGAGAGGTAACATCGATCGTATAGTCCGTATCGATTTCTTCAAATCCCAGCCTTTTCTGCAAATAAATACCTAAAATTTTATCTTTCGGACTCTTCAGAACGTATTTCAGAATCATACTTCCCTGTTCCATCGGTCCGGCAACGTCAAACGTTTTCAGACAAAGATATTTCTTCTTATATTGCGGATAATCGGTCTTGATTTTTCCGTTCGCAAACCCGGTAGGAAAATGCGAATCGTCTAAAATCCATACTTTCATACCCCGTTTTTTACATTCCCCGATAATCAATCCCAGGTCATGAAACCACTTCGGTCCGTTGAAATCGTTATGCGGTCTGGCTTCGATACACAAAGCCCCGCAACCGCATTGGTTGATTTTCTCGATTTCCTCAATATACTCTTCATCGGTTTCACTGCCATGTACCCACAGAAACGGGTACAGATGATTTGTCGTTTTTTCAAACAAGTTGTGCATAATCAGAACCTGATCGCGCTGAAATCAACGCTTCCTTTCCCTTCAAACGTAAAATGTAAACTGTGTACTCCTTGTACCGGAGCAATCTTCATCTCTATTGTATGCCATTTGCCGTTTGGTTGTATAGAAGCGGTTCCCGCCGGCACTCCGTTTTTCCCGTCGTAACAAGCATGAACAACCCCTTCAAAATCACCGCGTATTTCCAGTTTTACCGTTTCGTTGCCGGTAAATTCGAAATACTTGAACCCGCACCCTGCCGTATTGCGTAAATTACAGATATACGCATTCCGGCTGGTGAAACAACCGTGATCTTCTTCCAGTGTAATGTACGCATCGCTTTCGTCTTTCTTCACTCTGGAAGAAAACTGCTTCGTTCCGTGTTCTCCCCACAGATGACAGGCGATATGACAGGAATATTCCCCTCTGGCAACCAACGGTCCGTTGTTTAATCCGCAGCTTGTCACTTCCGCCTGAAAAATCCTTCCGTTTTCATCCATATGCACTTCTTCCGCACATCCCTGACGATTGGTCTGTGTCCCGTTGGTATGGCGATGATAGAAAATATACGTCTTCCCGTTCAGTTGCGTTAACCCGCCATGATTGTTGCCGATGTAATTGACGGCTTCATCAACAAGTCCCAGATCCCCGTTGGAAATGATGACTCCCATAAAATCCGGCCTTTCATCCGGGGCGTTGCTGATGCCGTAACACAATTCATGTCCCTGATAACTGGAATACACAAAATAATACCTGTCACCGATTTTCCGCATACTGCTCGCTTCAAAGAACGGGTGTTCTTTATAATCCGTATTGACCGCATCGTCAATGCCTTCCACAAACAGTTTCGGAGTCCCGATGATTGTCATCATATCCGGCTGTAATTTCGCTACATAACTGCCTAATTTCCCGCAGTTCGGTTTCTCCATACCATTAAAGTTATATTTCGTAAAATCAAATCCGAAACCGTAATACAGATACACATCCCGGTTTTCCACATAAACCGCCGGGTCAAACATCAGTCCGTTACCGCAATTGCTGTTCAGTTCCGTACCATCTTCGAAATGCACGTATCCTAAGAATTCATAATGTCCCGCCGGACTGTCGCAAACCGCAACCCCGATCCGCGAGAACACACCGATGACATAGAATAAATAATATCTGCCATCCGGCCCCTGGATGCTGTCGGGAGCAATCAGTCCCATCGGTAAACTTTCCTCATAATAAGGATCCTGCCGTTTCCGGAAAATCACGCCCTCAAACGTCCAGTTTCCCAAATCATCCACCGGTGCACTGTAACATACGTAATCCCCTAAACAATATATTTCCCCGTTGAAACTGTCATGCGAACCATATACGTACAGACGGTTGTCATACACTCTCGGTTCTCCGTCCGGAATGAATTCATACGGTGGTAAATACGGGTTAAAGGCTTGTTTTTTCATCAGAAGATCCTCCTTATCAAGAAATAAGCGTAAGCCCTTATGAGAAAGGCTTACGCTTACAATGTGAAACTATTGAGCTTTTGCTTTCTTTGGTTTTGGCTTATAGTCTTTCAATGACGTTTGTCCGCCATCTTCGTATCCGATTACTAAACCTAATACAATAGCGATCACAAATGCTACCAAGCATCCGCCGATACCGGCAATTGTCTTAGAAGTTTCCGGAGCGATGTAACCAACGATACACATGAAGTTCGATACAGATGCAGGGATATACAAAGCACCCTTACCGAAACCGACAATCAGACCACCGATGAAACCGGAAACGATTTCAACGATCATAGCCTTCTTGTTCCGCAGCAATACAGCGAACAAGGTAGGTTCGGAAATACCACCGATACACAAGGTAATAGCGTTAGCACCGGCAACCTGCTTTTCTTCGCCCTTAGCCTTGATGAAGTAAGAAATAGCCATACCCATCAATGCCAGGTTAGCAACGTTGGAACCAGCCAGGATAATCGGGTCATAACCCAAAGTAACGATATTCAGAATAGCGATCTGGATAACGGCAATGTGCATACCTGTAGCAACCATGAACATCCAGAATGCACCGATCAATGCTACTGCCAGAGGACCTGCAACCTGGTAAATCCAGTTGAAGAAGCCTGTTAAGATCGCACCGCACCAGTTACCAACCGGAGCGCACAAGCAGAACATGACAGGAACCGTAACAACCAATGTCAGGAACGGAACTGTGATGATCTTGATGGATGTAGGACATACACCATCGATAAAGTTGTAAACATACTTCAATACCCATACAGCTAACAGGGAAGGAATAACCGTTTGTGAGTAACCAGCCAAAGGAGCCGGGAACAAACCGTAGAACTTGAATCCTGTTTCTGCAAAGTTTGCAACGATGTTGGTCCAGTTCGGATCAACCAGCAATACGCCAAGCAACAGTGCCAATGCGATGTTGGTGTTCAGCTTCTTAGCTGCACCGTAAGCAACGAATACAGGCATGAAATAGAAACCGGCATTACCTACCAGGTAAATGGATTGCATAACTGCACTTTCGTTAGAGAATACGTTCAGCATATCCGGACCTAACAAGGTGTAGAACAACTTGAAGAATCCGGTACCCATCATGATAGGAATCATGGATGCGATAGAACCTGATAAATAGTCTAATACTTTGGAAGGAACTTTCTTGATGTCAAACGGTTCCTTGGAATCCAGATTTTCATCAACTGCAGCGCCAGCCGTAATTCCTGCCATTTCGCAGAATTCCGGATACACGTTACTTACCTGCTGACCGATAATGATCTGGTATTGGCCGGCAGAGAATTGTGAACCTAAAACGCCCTTAATTCCCTTTACGGCTTCGACATCGATCTTGTCTTTGTTGACATAATCGATTCTCAGTCTTGTCATACAGTGAACTGCAGACTTGACATTTTCTTTTCCGCCGATGTGTTCCAGAATCTGTGAACACAACTCTTCATATTTTGCCATTTTCTCTCCTCCTTAAATTTAAATGGACTTGTGTAAGAAGCGTCTGCTTCTTTTGACAACTGTATTGTATGAAGAATTATTCTTTATTTCTCATATAATAAAGTTGTATTTGCTTTATTTTTACTTTATTTTCTCTAAAACAACGAGATAATCGTCATTTTCTTCTTTTTTCGGTGTCATCCACTCTCCGGTTTGAACCGAAACGTCTTCTTTCCGCATATACGCATTGGTTCTCGGATCAAACTTCGTAACCTGATACGTTCCGTTTGCAAGCGGCATCGTCATTTGTTTCCGGCATCCGTCAAAGTAATACAGGATAGCTTTGCTGTTGTCATCATTTACCAATACCAGCGGCGATTTCTTGTTGAACAGATTGCTTTCCTGCGCCGTTTTGTAATGGTGCAGCTGCCAGAACTTCTGTTTCAGATAGAATTCTTTCAGATATCCCATCTGCGTTGCCCCTTCGCCTTCCACCGCTTCATACCACGTCACGTCAAACCGGTTGAAGATATTCACACGGGAATGCTGTTTTCCTTTTTCCAGCACGCAATCCCAGATTCCCTGGGCTCCGTACGTATACCCGGCACCACCGACCTGCATGGTCGTATAGGCAACCCGCCGTACCAGATCGGCTGTACACAGCCGGCTTCCCATCTCTTCCAGTGTGGACACAAACTCATACATCGCTTCCCCTTCCACAAACGGCTTATTACCGTATTGTTCCAGATATTCGGTGTAATCGTTCACGGAAATGATATAGTCCCCGTGTCCTGCCTGATTCAACGTAAAGGAATGCCACGGTTCATCCTGATAATAACTCGCAAACGGACGTTCATTGGTATAATGCGCCGTTTTCAGATGATGATACGGGTCAATCCGTTCGATATACTTTGCCAGTTCATTGAACGTATCGATTCGTTTCTGTCGCTTTTCCGGGTCATATCCCGCTACTTCACCCACCAGGGTATACACTAACGGCAGACTGCCGTACCGGTTCACAATGTACCTTGCAAGCTGTTTCAGATGGTCAATCCCGTCATCCGCATCCATATGCCACGTCAGACCGATCGCATTGATCAGACCGCAATCGGCAAGATACTGCATCCTCCGGTCCAGTTCGTTCTGATAAAACGCCACGTTCGGTTTATCACCGTCAAAATAATGATCTCTTCCGCCAAACATGGTATCCGCCCGCAGATTGGTCTGGTACACATTAAATCCCTGCGCTACGCGTTTATCCGCCATCCCCATGAACATACTGTCCATCTTCGGATAATTGGAATCCCACGTTTCCCGATACGCAAATTCCCAATGCGTATCTCCTAACCACACAAACGGTGTTCCGTCCGCATACGTGAAATACTTGCCGTTCTCACTGACTCTTATAAATCCGTGTCTGTACAGATCCAGATTCCCGGTATACGGCACGCATTCGATACTTCCGCTTTGCACAACCGCATTTCCGTGACGCACGGTATACGTCCACGTTCCTTCTTCATCCGTCATATACGCAACTTTGAAATGGTTTTCGCCATCCCAGTACGCTTCCCGGACAATTTCTTTTTCCGACGGAGATACAAACGTTGCGGTTATAACCGTTTCCCAGACGGGCACATCCGGCTGTTCGATCACACATTCCAGATGCGCCGTCCGATATTTCTCTGTTGTATATTTCATATTACTTATCATTCATAAACAGCGATACCGCATGGTTCCAGCCGTTTACTTTCTTCTGTTTCGTTATATCGTCCATCTTTGGCAGATACACGCCCTTACGGGATGTATTTTCCATCACGGACTCTTCATAGAACCCGCATTGCAGACCGGCTAACAACGCCGCACCCAATGCGCTCGATTCTTCGCAACCCGATACCATAACCGGAATACCGGCAATATCACTCTGGAATTGCATCAGATACGGATTGCCCGTCGGACCACCGTCCACACACAGACAATTGACTACCTTATGACTGTTCATCAGTGACAGGATGTCATGAATCTGGTAGGCAATGGAATCCAATGCCGCCTTGACCACTTCATTTTTCGTCGTCGTCCGCGACATACCGACCAGCATCGCATTCGGTTCGTTTCTCCAGTACGGTGCACCCAGTCCGCTGAATGCCGGTACCAGATACGTTTCATCCTGCGGATTTGCGCTCTCTGCCAGTGCCGACGTTTCCTTGGCACTTTCAATCAGCTGCAGATCGTTTTTCAGCCACGTAATCACGGCACCGGAATAATTGATGTTTCCTTCCAGGCAATACGTCACTTCATTATTACGGCCCCAGGCTAAAGACGTAACCAGACTTTCGTCGCTGTCATTCCATTCCGTACCGACGTTCATCATCACACTGCTGCCCGTACCATAGGTCGCCTTTACCATACCCGGATTGATACACCGTTGTCCGAACAAGGCACCCTGGGAATCCCCGACTAAGGAACAAACCGGTACTTCTTCCGGAAACAGCCCTTCAAACGTCGTCATTCCGTATTCGTATCCGGAATCCTTCACTTCCGGAAGAATATTCACGTCAATCCCGAACAGGTTACAGATTTCCTCATCCCACTGCAACGTATGAATGTTAAACAACTGTGTTCTGGACGCATTCGAATAATCCGTCGCATACACTCTTCCTTCCGTCAGACGATACAACAGATACGTATCAATCGTTGACAGATGCAATTCACCTTTCTGATACGCCCGTTTTACGCTTTCTTCGTTTCGTAAGAACCAGGCATACTTGGCAGCCGGAAAATACGGTGACAGATTCAGACCCGTACGGTCCTTTACCAGCTGTTCTTCCGTAATATCCGCAGTGATATCCCTGGCTCTGGCACACTGCCATACAATCGCATGCGCCAGAGGATTGCCCGCTTTATCAAAGGCACAGGACGTTTCCCGCTGATTGGTAATACCGATACATGCCACTTCTTCCGGCAATACGTCCGCGTTTTCCAGTACTCTGCGCGCCACTTTGATGACGTTGGCATAAATTTCATTCAGATCATGACTCACCCATCCCAGATTGTTGATCATCTGCTTATGGGCAGCATCAAATCGTTCTACCAGATTCCCCTGCTTGTCAAACAAGATGGCTTTGGTTCCCTGGGTACTCTG
>JABUSI010000386.1 GCA_021442745.1 Erysipelotrichaceae bacterium
TGAATGTGTTCCATCCAGCTTACTGACGGCTCTTTGTCCTTTTGAATCTGACAGATTTCACACATAAGATTAAACATCTTATCAACCGCTTCCTGTGTGTCACAGTCCGGGTACAGTGTCTTCGCCCATAACGGATTCGGATAGGAGGCGATACACCATTTGGTGCCGTCTTTCCGGATAGATGCCCGGATATTGTTCCGTAAAGTGTTGGTAAAACTCTGATATGCGGAAGATTTATCACCAGGAACATCCTCAAACAAATACGGATAAGAGCTCTTAATCAGAAGGGAACATGCTCCTTTTTGTAAATAGTAATTCCTGGATTCCGCCTGCCAGTCTTTTACTTCTTCAATTTCTTCCTTTTCTGCATACTGTAAACGTATTTTGTCATTCAGTGCATCGGTATAAAACACAATGACGTCTTTTGCGCCACGTTCAAAGGCCACTTTCGTACATTCGCGTACCAATTCTGCAGCATCGGTCGGTGCTTCCAGAATCAGATATTCACCCTTACGTAAGTTTACTCCGGTATGAATCAGTAATTTTGCATAGTTATGTAACATATTTTTTCTCCTTATGTCCATAGTTATACCATTTTTTTCCCTTTCATGAAAAGATTATGATAATATAAAGTAGAGGTGGAATACGTATGAAAGAAAAAAGAACGGATAAACGCACAGTGATGACAAAACACCGGATTGAACAGGCAATTATGGACGACTGGATTGCCGGTAATACGCCTTCCGTAAAAGAAATTACGGAGAAACTGCAGTTGAATCGTAATACTTTTTACATTCATTATGCAAACATTGAAGATGCAACGACGTCTATGTTCCACGGATTTACAAAAGAGATCCTTGATAGGATTGACACCAAAACATATCAGGACTGGACGAATGATCCGCAATGGGTTACCAGCGTAATCGTAGATGTATTGTACCAGGATGAAAAAACCAAACAGATGGCATTCATGACGAAGTTATCCAGTCAGTATATGATAGATATGACAACGGAAATCGTTGACCATATTTATGAAGAATATTCCCGGAACGGAATCAACCGTCCGACAATGTATTTAGCCATAAACTTCCTGATTTCCGGATTTGTACATTCGTTATATACGATTACCAGAAACCATCCGGAAATGGCAGATGCCAATACGTTGATGAACCATATCGGACCGATGGTACGTAAAGGATTCAGTGAAAAATAAACCAGAGATCATCTGGTTTTTTTAAGGAGAATATATGAAGTATCTGGTATTTGATTTAGATGAAACATTATTAAAAAACGACTGTTCACTCAGCGAATATACAGTAAATGTAATAAAACGTTGCAAAGAAGCAGGATACTGTATCGTAATCAATTCCGCACGACCTTTTCAGTCTTCCTATAATGCATCCCGTTTGATTGAGCCGGACTATTTCGTTATGAACGGCGGTGCGGAAATCTACAGAGGTACGGAACGGATTTATGCCGAACTGCTTGATGTACAAACCGCCAACCGGGTTATCGATTCCTTTAAAAACAGAGAAGACGTTTTTGAATTTTCCATACAAGGAGAGGCTACCTATGGCAGTACACCGGAATTCATCAGGAATTATCCGAACTCTAAGATTTTTGATCCTTCCGTTCCTTTTACGGAAGAAGTCAGTAAAATCATCATAGGTACGAAAAATCCCGGCTTTTTATATCAGATAGCGAAAGAGTTTCATCTGATTGTGACAAATTTTGTAGACAGTCCCTGGTATCGGCTTAATATTACGACGAAAGAGTCCGGTCAGAAAAAACTATTTGAATTGTTACAGGATGAGAACCCTTACGTCATTGCTTTCGGAGACGATACCGGAGATCTCGGTATGCTGAAACAGGCAACGATAGGAGTCGCACTGAAGAATTCGGTTTCAGCGGTTCTCGACGAAATCCATGAAGTTACGGAATACACAAACGATGAGGACGGTTGTGCAAGATATCTTGATAAATATGTATTAAAAAGAGAAGTCGGCTAAGACTTCTCTTTCTGATAGTTAATTAATGCTTCTTTTATACGATTCAGGGCATCGATTACTTTTTGATTGTCACGGTATACGCCAAGTACAATACGCAAATGACCTTCGCCACCCGGTCCGTAATTGATACCGTCATTAAGAGATACCCGCGCTTTTTTCAATAAATACGAACAGATTTCACTGGAATCGCCCAGTTTATGAACATCAATCCATCCTAAGAAGCCGGATTGCGGTAATTCGAACGATACGTTCGGAATACTGTTCAGTATGTCGTATGCTGCATGACGGCGGACGTCAAAAGCTTCCTCGAATTCTTTCATGAACGTAGTATCGTCAAATGCCCGTAACATAGCTTTCTGCGCGGAAGTACTTGTAGCACCTATTACACCGACGGCATTGGCATACATACTGTCCATAATAACATCGGATGCCACAATATATCCGACACGTAAGCCGCTTAATCCCATTCCTTTGGAAAAGGAAAATACGGTAACCGTCCGTTCAAACATTCCGTCCATTGCTGCCGGAGTGATGAATTCATTTTCGTATGTGTAGTCTTCAAACGCCTGGTCGCATACCAGTATCAAATCATGTTCTATGCAGATTTTTGACAGTGCTTCCAGAGAATTCCGGTTATATACGGTAGTCGTCGGATTGTTCGGATGTGTAAGAACAATCATTTTCGTTCTATCCGTTACGGCACGTTTTAAAGTTTCATACTCCAACTGGTACCCGTTTTCTTTCTTCAATTCCACAAAAACACATTTGCCACCCATAATTTCAATATCCAGAATGTTGTTCGGGTAGCTCGGTGTAGGTATGATGACTTCATCCTTTTCTTCGATAAACGGCAGTATGGCGTAGAATAATCCCGAATCCGAACCTGGCGTTATCAGAATGTTACGGTTCGGTTCCACTTTCAGATGATTCTTTTTCCATAGTTTTTCGGCAAGAACTTCCTTCAGGTCCGGATTTCCTACAGGAGCTGTATAGTGTGCAACGGAAGGGCACTCGATTTCCTCCAGAAGTGCTTTTCTGATATGTTCCGGTAAAGAAAAATCCGGCATAAACGGGTCAGCCCATCCCATCAGGGCAACACCTTGTTTTTCCAATTCCTGATAGGACGTTCCGACGTCCGCTTTTTCAACTTCGGCAAATAAACCGCCTTGTGCTTTTCTGAATGCTTGAATCATGTGTTTTTTCATATACGATCTTCTTTCTTTACGACAAAATTATAATGATACGAATTGTTTATGACAAGGGAAATGTTATAATACATAGCATCGGTTAACAGGAGGGGTAGTTGTGAAAAAACAGAATTTACAATACTTGTACATTGTTTTGATCTGTATGGGATTATACGGAAGTTCCTGTGGAATACTGGGAAATTCCGTAGGTGTATTCTATACACCGGTTGCAGAAGATCTCGGTGTATTTCGCGGCAGTTTTGCGATGCATATGACGATGCAATCACTGGCAGGGGCAGGAATGTCTCTGATAATACCCGGGCTGATGAAGCGGTTTCCTTTGAAATCCATTTTGTGGTTCGGTGTTCTTGCTACAACCGGTTCCACTCTGTTAATGGGCTTTGCGAATAAACTGTGGCAATTTAACGTATTGGGAATCCTACGTGGTATTTCCTTGTCTACGTTTTCTGTTTTTACCGTTACCTACATATTGAACAACTGGTTCGTTAAAAACCACGGTATCATTACCTCCTGCGTCATGACCATCAGCGGACTGGCCGGTGCCGTTTTGTCTCCGTTATTCAGCGTTTGTATCGAATCGTTCGGATGGCGGATCAGTTACGGTATTATGGCCGTCATCAATCTGTTATTCGGTTTACCGGCTTTATTTCTGCCAATTCGTCTGTATCCGGAAGAAATGGGCTTCAGCCCTTACGGTGGTATAAATGACGAAACCGAAAAAACGGAGAAAACGCAATCGTCAGAAGTAAAATACCTGGGATTTACGTTTATCAGTGTTTTTATCATCAGTATGACATGTAATATCATTGTCAGTATGACACAGCACTTTCCGGGATATGCGCAGTCATTGGGCTACAGTGCGACAGTAGGGGCGTTTATGGTTACAGCTGTTATGACAGGGAATATTTCGAGTAAACTTATCATCGGAATCATTTCCGACAAGTTCGGTTCCATCCGTTCCAATAGTATAATGATTGCTTTAACCATTGCTGCAATGGTTGCATTGCTGACAGGAAACAGTGATTTGTTCATGTACGGCGGAGCTTTTCTGTTCGGTTTTATATATTCCATTTCGGCAGTTGGTATCGCTTTGCTGATCAAGGATGTTTTCGGTAAAGAGAACTATAGTAAGACATATCCGATCTGTGCATTCGCGATGAGTATCGGGGGTGCGGTATCCACCAGTCTGATCGGCTATTCATATGATTTTTTCCATACGTATACGTATGCAATCGTTCTGATGATTGTATTTCAGGTTATCAATATATTTCTTTTGGTTCTGTTACGAAAAAAGAATGAAACAAAAGATATAAAGGCACATATTGTTTGAAAAATAAAATGAAAGTGTATTAAACACATGATTTTTATGAAAATGAATGAAACATTAAGAAACTTGTTTCATTTGAAACGTAATTAGAGTAAAATAACGAGGTAAATTGTACATGGAAAGAGGTATCTGTATGAAGCCCGTTACAAGAGATTTATTTTATAAGTATGCCTATTTATCAAATGTTAATTATGCACCGAATAAGGAAACGGCAGTCTTTACCGTATCGTATTGTGATCCGGACACCAACGGATACACCCAGCATTTGTATACATACAAAAACGGTTCGGTAAAGCAATTGACTTCAGCAAGTAAAGAAAGTACGTATTTCTTTGAGGATGATACAACTGTCGTATTCCGTGCAAACCGCGGTAAACAAACCGATCCGCACAGTTCAAAGTGGTATCGTATTTCTTTAAACGGCGGAGAAGCACAGGAAGCGTTCACACTTCCTCTTCAGATTGGTTCCATGAAAGTACTGAATGACAAATGGTATCTGGCTGTAGCAACCATTGATGTAACACATCCGGACTATTACGCCCTGACAAAAGAACAACAGGAAGCAATCGTAAAGGAAGAGAAAGAGAATGAGGATTATGAAATCGTAGATGAGTATCCGTTCTTCTTCAACGGTGCAGGATTTATCAACCATAATCGTGAACACCTGTTTTTGATTGACCGCAAGACGTTGGAAATCACCCCTGTTTGTCCGCCTGCAATGACAGTAGAAACATACGACGTAAACAACGATTGCACGAAACTGTTGATATCAGCCCAGAAGTATCAGTCTTTTATGGGTAAATGGTCACAGGTATATGAATACGATTTAAACACAAATACATTAACGGAAGTATATGACGGTACCACCATGCAGATTTACCGCGTATTCTGGGACGGTGACAAGAAGATTGCCCTTGGTACGTTTGCAGAAGAATGGGGTGCCATCGAAAACGGTAAGTTCTATCTGCTGGAAAACAATGAAATGACATTATTGGCTGATTGGGACAGGTCCATGCATAACAGCGTCGGGTCCGACTGCCGGTATGGAAAAACCAAAGGATTCCTGCATGAAGGAAAGAACACGTATTTTGTCAGTGCCGATAACGGTGCGAGCGTATTGTATCAATGGAACGGTAACGGGTGTGATACGGTCATCGATAAGGAAGGAACCGTAGATGACTTTACAATCGGTAAAGACGGTTATCTGGTAATCGGGCTGTATGACAGCAGATTGCAGGAATTATACGAAGTCAGAAACGGACAGTTTACACAGGTATCTCACTTCAACGATGAAGTACTGGAAGGTTATTACGTTGCGAAACCGATTCGTCACGTAATGAAAAAGGATCCGTTTGATATTGACGGATGGGTTTTGCTGCCGAAGGACTATGATCCCGTTAAGAAATATCCGGCTGTTCTGGACATTCACGGAGGGCCGAAATGTGCCTATGGTGAAGTATTCTATCACGAGATGCAGGTATGGGCCTCCATGGGTTACTTTGTATTCTTCTGTAATCCGCGCGGAGGTGACGGAAAAGGAAACGCTTTTGCCGATTTGCGGCATAACTTCGGTAAAATCGACTATGAAGACCTTATGGACTATACCGATTACATTCTGAGTCTTTACCCTGCAATCGATTCAAGACGTATGGCTGTTACCGGCGGTTCGTATGGCGGTTATATGACAAACTGGGTTGTCTCCCAGACAGATCGTTTTGCGTGTGCTGCTACCCAGCGTTCCATTTCCAATTGGATCAGTGAAGTGACGTCATCCGACTATGGCATTGATTTTGCGATTGAACAGGAATTTGACGATATGTATCACTGCGAAAAAGAATTATGGGAAATGAGTCCTTTGAAATACGTAAACAACGTTGTAACACCGATTCTTTTCATTCACAGTTTCGAAGACTATCGTTGTCCGATTGATCAGGCATATGCATACTATACCAGTATCCGTTGTCGCGGAGTCGATTCCAAAATGGTTCTGTTCAAGGGAGAAAACCACGAATTATCAAGAGCCGGTAAACCGTTGCACAGATTAAAACGTCTGAACGAAATTACTGACTGGATTGTGAAATATACAGGTGAGTAATATGAATTTTCAACTGACGAATGAACCAAGAAGATATTTTTACGAATTGACACAAATACCTCACGGTTCTGCCAACGAACAGGCACTGAGTGATTATCTGGTTACGTTTGCGAAAACACACAACCTTGCATACATTCAGGATGACATGTGGAACGTCATCATCCGGAAACCTGCAAGTGCAGGATACGAACATAAGCCTTATCTGACCATTCAGGCACATATGGATATGGTTTGCGAAAAGAACACAGATACCGTCCACGATTTTACAAAGGATCCTTTACATTTATACGTGGATGAAGAGAATATCCTTCATGCCGAAGGGACAACACTTGGCGCAGACGACGGAACAGGGGTAGCGTATATGCTGGCTATCCTTGCGGATGATACATTGGAACATCCGCCCCTGGAATGTATCTTTACAGTACAGGAAGAAATCGGTCTTGTCGGTGCCATGCATCTGAAAGCAGATGACGTACTTGGCAGACGGATGATTTCACTGGACGGTGGAGGAGAAACCAGAACTTTGTTATCCAGTGCCGGGGGGTGTCGTGTGAAAATTCAGAAAAAACTCAGACGGACATCTGTACAAAAACCTTCCTATCAGCTGAACGTTCGCGGTTTGTCGGGAGGACATAGCGGGGGAGAAATTGCCAAAGAAAAAGGTAACTCCATTCATCTGACGGCAAGAGTTCTGTATGAACTGCAGCAACCTGTTTTGTTACAGAATATTACTGGTGGTCTGAAAGAGAATGCCATTGCCAGAGAATGCACAACCGTTTTTAAATGTGATATGCCTTTTGAAGTATTACAGGAAAAGATAAAGAGAATAGAAAAAGACATTTCAGACGAACTGGAATTCTCTGATAACGGATTCTATCTGGAAATACTTCCGGTAACGTGTAATACGATGTGTGTTGATGAACAGACAAGTAAGGAATGTATACAACTTTTATATCTCATCCCAAACGGATTTGTGGCACGTTCCATGGCAATTGAAGGGTTAACCTTGACTTCATTGAATAAAGGTGTTCTACGGATGGAAGAAGACATGATGATACTGTCCATGTCATTACGTTCCATGCTGCAGAGTGCGATAAATGATCTGGTGAACCGAATTACCGCGATCAGCGACCTGTTTGGTGCATCTGTTATTCGCGGAGCGGAATATCCCGGATGGAAATACAACCCGATCAGTCCGTTACGTGATACAATGAAAGAAGCAGTAGAAAGGTTATACGGCAAGGAACTTCAGGTTGTTGCCGCTCACGGCGGTAATGAATGCGGCGTATTCACGGCATTACACCCGGAAATGGATATCATTAACATGGGACCTGTAACCAAGGATATCCATACGCCGGATGAAACACTGGATTTATCATCCTTTGACCGTACCTATACGTTATTGTGTACGATTATCAGCAACAGTTAGGAGGAAATGCTATGTCTAAAAAGGGGATTGTTGTTATTTTAAGTGGAGCAAGTTCTGTAGGAAAAGGAAAAATCCGTAACTTATTGAAAGAAGATAAGGATCTGAATTTACATTTTTCTCTTTCCATCACAACGCGTCCGAAAAAAGAAAATGAAGTAGACGGCGGAGATTATTATTTCGTATCATTCGAAAACTTCGCGAAAGCAGTGAAAAACCGTGAATTGGTTGAATATACCGAATTCAACGGATACTACTACGGTACACCACGTCATAATGTAGATTTCCTTCTGGAGCAGGGAAAGAACGTTTTGATTGAAGTAGAGGCACAAGGTGTAGGTCCTTTGAAACTGAATTATCCGGATGCTCTTGCATTCTTTGTAATGCCTAGAAGTATGGAAGATCTGGAAGCTCAGATTATTGAAGTATACGGCGATGATGCAGCAGATGCACAAAGACGTATCAATAAAGCAAAGGTAGATATGGAAATTGCAGATTTGTTCCGTAATCAGGTTTCCAATGAAGATCCGGAATTAGCCGTATCTCAGATCAAGGAAAAAATTCTGGAAGCAATGAAAAAATAAGAGGTAGATTGTATGTCTGTTTCAAATGAACATCATTTCATGAGCAATCCGGTTCACATGAACGATCTGAAAACGAAAATATATTCCTATCGTGAACAGGAACGGATTCGCAACGGATGGCTGCAAAAACGTCTGGATACGATTTTACCGAAAGTAATGAAACGTTCCGGTATCGATCTTTGGGTTGTATTATGTAAGGAATACAATGAAGATCCGGTACTGACGACTTTGGTGCCTTGTGCCATGATGACGGCAAGAAGAACCACCATGCTGGTATATCATTTACAGCACGATGATACAGTACGTCGCATGGCTATTACCCGCCCGGGTGTCGGATTAGACGGATATTACGAATCCATGTGGACGAATCCGAAAGGGTATAACTGGGATAACAGCAAAGAATTAATGCCGGACGGTTCTTCCGTAGAAAAAAAGACACAACCGGAAACACAATTTGAATGCCTGAACCGTGTCATTCGTGAATGTAATCCGAACAGAATCGGAATCAACCGTTCCGATGAATTTGCGTTTGCGGACGGATTGTCCAGTACTTTGTATGAACAATTTATGGACTGTTTGGACGATGAATTACAATCCAAAGTATGCAGTGCGGAAAATATATGCATCGGTTGGCTGGAAACACGCAGTGAAGCGGAAATAGCCGCTTATAACGGTATTATGCAGATTGCACATGCCATGATTGATGAAGCGTTCTCCTCGCGTGTAATTACGCCGGGAGTAACCACGAACTTTGATGTTAAGTACTTTATGATGCAGGAAAGCATCAAACTTGGTTTGATTCCGTGGTTTGATTACGAAGTATCCATCCGTCGGGAAGGTGTCGGTGAAATTGCGGAAGAAGCCGTTATTTTACCGGGTGATTTATTACACTGCGACGTCGGCTTCCGTTATCTGAACCTGTGTACCGATACACAGGAAAATGCTTATGTGTTGAAACTGGGCGAAACGGATGCACCGGAATATCTGAAAGACGTAATGAGAACGGTGAATCGCCTGCAGGATATTACAATTTCCAACTTCAAAGAAGGAAGAACAGGAAATGAAATTCTGGCAATGTCACGCAAACAAGCAATTGACGAAGGCATTGAACCATGCATTTACACACATCCGATCGGTAATCACGGACACGCTGCCGGACCAACCATCGGTTTATGGGATATGCAAGGAGGCGTTCCTGTACAAGGTGACTATCCGATGTATAACGACACGTGTTATTCACTGGAATTGAATTGCAGAAAGGAAATCAAAGAATGGGGTATTACCATTGCCTTCGGAGCAGAAACAGATGTATTATTCACAAATGATACGGTATATTACCTGGCGGGAAGACAAACAGAATTCCATCTTGTAAAATAGTTTATGAAGAAAGTATCTTGTATCCGTATGATTTTTCTGATCGGGTTATATTCACTGGTTGCGAATTTCGTACACCCGATTTCTCCGACTTTATATAAACTACTGAATTTTCCGGACTACATGTTCGGAGTTGCCTTCGCAGCTATGGCTCTGACGAATTTTGCCTTTTCACCGTTCTGGGGAAACCTTTTCAACCGATACGGGTGTGCTAAACTGACCGCTGTGGCATTTTTCGGGTATGCTTTTTCACAATATCTGTTTTCAGTCGCAACAACCGAACTGTCCCTGACGTTTGCTCGTTTTGTGGCAGGTATATTTATCAGCGGAATCAGTTGCAGTCAGATTATTTATCAAATGAAAAACGCTCCCGAAGACAAAAAAGGGCAGTATATGATGTACAATGCCACAACAGTTGCCGTCATCAGTCCGATGGGTTATCTGATCGGCGGTTTTCTGGGTGATTATTCACTGAAACTTTGTATGAATGCGCAGGTCATCGGGTTAGCGATTATCGGAATTCTCTTCTTATTGATACTGGATGATCCGGAGACACAGAGTAATCCGATTACGATAAAGGAGTTTCTTTCCCAGTCCAATCCGTTGAGAGGATTTATCGATGCCAGAAAATATCTGACACCGACATTGGTATCTTTCTTTATTATCGGCATGTGTGCAAAATTTGCCAGCACCTGTTACGACCAGGCTTTTAACTACTTCATCCGTGATCAATTCGGTTTTCCGTCCAGTTATAACGGAATGATCAAAGCCGGGGTAGGGGTTGTCGCATTCGTATCAAATTTAACGGTATGTAATTACCTTCTGAGAAACACAAAAGTCGAACGGTCTGTCATATACATTCTCGGATGTTTAATGACGTTATCCGTCGGATTTGTGTTCATTCAGGACAAAATACCGTTTATCGCCTTAAACGTAGTATTCTTCGGATGCAATTCCGTCTATATTCCGTTATTACAACGAATATTAACAAAAGTATCCACTCCGGAAACAAACGGAATGTTTGTCGGAGTTTACAACTCGATGGATGCCATCGGAATGGTATGCGGAAGCCTGATTGCCGGATTTGTGTATAACGTAAATCCACGTCTGGCATTTGTGGTGACAGCTGTATTCTTTGCTGCTTCCGTGATATCCGCAATGATTCACTATAACAAACTGCAGAAAGCATAAATAAACAAAAGAAACGAAATAAAAAGACAAAAAAAAGAAACGAAAAAAAATTAAAAGTAAAAACAAACAGAATCAGAAAAAAGAAAACAAGGAGGTACACCTATGAATTTTGTATTCTTATCACCAAATTTCCCTGAAAACTATTACATGTTCTGTCAGGGGCTGAAAAACAACGGAATTACAACATTGGGAATCGGCGATGCACCGTACGAACAATTGCGTCCGGAACTGAAAACCGCATTGACCGAATACTACAAGGTTAGCAGTCTGGAAAACTATGACGAAGTCGTACGGGCAATGGGATATTTTACGTTTAAATACGGAAAAATTGACTGGCTGGAATCCAATAACGAATACTGGATTTTACGTGATGCCAAGTTACGTACAGACTTTAACGTCACAACCGGCGTACGCAATGACGTTGTCGATCTGATTAAATACAAGTCAAAAATGAAAGCGTGCTATGCCGCTGCCGGTGTACCGACCGCGCGTTGCCATCTGTGCACAACCATGGAAGAAGACCTGAAGTTTATTGCCGAAGTGGAGTATCCGGTTATTGTTAAGCCTGATAACGGCGTCGGTGCTGCTGCTACCTATAAGCTGAAGAATGATGACGATCTGAAGAACTTCTACGAAACCAAACCGGCTGATGTACCGTATTTAATGGAAGAGTTTGTGAACGGCACCATCGTTTCCTATGACGGTATTTGCGATTCCAACCGTAAACCGATTTTTGAAACTTCACATTACTTCCCGGATCCGATTATGGATATCGTTCTGGATGTAAAAGAAGTATTCTATTGGTCCGAACGCGAAATTCCGGAAGATCTGAAAGATGCCGGACGTCGTACCATTGCGGCATTCCCGACCCAAAACCGTTTCTTCCACTGTGAATTCTTCCGTCTGAACGAAGACAAGAAGGGATTAGGTAAAAAGGGTGATATCGTAGGTCTGGAAGTAAACATGCGTCCGCCGGGAGGATATACACCGGATATGATGAACTTCGCGAATAATATCAACGTATATCAGATCTGGGCAGATATGGTTGCGTTCGATAAGAGCGAATACGACAGAAACCGTCCGTATCATTGCGTATACGTAGGAAGACGTGACGGAAGAAATTATATCCATACAATGCCGGAAATTGTTTCTATGTACAGCAATAACATCCGGATGCAGGAACGTTTGCCGGAAGTATTATCCGGTGCTATGGGAAATGATACCGTATTAGCGGTATTTGAAACGAAAGAACAAGTTTTCGACTTCGTTAAGACAGTATTGGCAACACATTAATAAAGACAGGAGAAGTTTTCATGCAAGTATATTACGGAAAAGAATATAGTCCATGTTTGAATCGTGATATGGAATTCAAGGTATACGGATATGCCGGAACGCCGATTCTGGTATTTCCGTCACAAAACGGACGGTTTTACGAATTCGAAGATTTCAAGATGATCGAAACGGTCACGAATGAACTTGAAAACGGAGAGATACAGATTTTTACCATTGATTCCATTGACTTGGAAAGCTGGTCTGATACCAACGGAAACGAAGGACACCGCATTTATATGCATGAACAATGGTATCACTATATTTGTGATGAATTCGTTCCTCGGATTCATGACTTCAACGGTCATACCCATGACCGGATTATTACGACAGGATGTTCCATGGGTGCTACGCATTCCATGAACTTCTTCTTACGTCGGCCGGATTTATTCGGGGGAGTATTATCTATGAGCGGTGTATATTCCGCTTCCTTCTTCTTCCCGAATTATCAGGATTCTAAAGTTTACGACAATTCTCCACTGGATTTTCTGCCGAATATGCCGGCTGATCATCCTTGGATGGATTGGTATCGTAAATCACAGATTATTTTCGTATGCGGACTGGGAGCATGGGAAGATCAGATGTATCCGGATGCACGCCGCCTGAAACAGATTCTTTGGGACAAGGGCGTGGATTGCTGGTATGCCGAGTGGGGTACCGATACCGGACATGACTGGCCATGGTGGAGAATCCAGTTCCCGTATTACGTCCAGTTTTTAAAGGAGAATAAATAGTAAATGCTTGAAATACTTACGGTAGATTTTCCGTTTGACGAAAACGGCCGGAATCTGCATATTTATGCACCGGACGATTTACGTGATGATGAACTTGTACCGGTATTGTATATGTTCGACGGACAAAATCTGTTCGACGATGAAACGGCAAGTTTCGGTACCAGCTGGGGTTTACAGGATTATGCCCGGAATCATCAGTTACGGTGTGTGATTGTCGGGCTGGAGTGTTCTCATGAAGGAGATAACCGGCTGATTGAATTTTCTCCGTATACATTTTACGGTAAAGGAATGAAGAAACGCGGGTACGGTGATGAAATCCTTCAATGGATGATTGAAGAACTGAAACCATGGGTTGAAGAGAACTATCCGGTCTATTCCGACCGGGAACACACGTATATCGGAGGGAGTTCGATGGGTGGTTTGATGGCTTTGTACGCTGTAACCGTATACAACGATGTATTCGGTCGGGCAGCCTGCCTTTCCCCGCATCATTCCTTTTGTATCCGTTCTTTAATACGGGATTGTTACCGTCCGATGGATCCCAATACCATCATTTATATCAGTTGGGGAAGTGAAGAAAGTCCGACGAAAGATTTACTGGCGAAATGGTCCAGCAGAAATATCGAAATTATAAATGCATTCGCCGGACGTGTCGATGTACATCCGCACCTGTATTTAGGCGAAAACCACTCAGAAACTTCCTGGGCGAAAGAAACCGAAATATGGATGAATGAATTAGGTTTAGCAGAATTTCAGGAAGAATGGTAGAAATACCATTCTTTTTTCAAAAGGGAGAATCATATGGAGCCGTTGACATATTTGGAAATCATACAAACGCTGGCAAAATTAAAAGACGTTATGCGTCATAGCTGGACGTCGGAAGGAAGACAGGAAAGCGTAGCAGAGCACAGCTGGCGGATGGGTATGATGGTCTATTTTCTGAAAGATTCCTTTCCGCAGATGAACCTGGAAAAAGCTTTGATACTGACTATGATTCACGATCTTGGTGAAATCTTTACCGGAGATATACCGGTTTTTGAGAAAGAAAGTACGCACGAACAAAAGGAAAATGACATGCTGCACGAATATCTGAACAGTTTACCTGCTCCATATCGTACGGAACTGCTGGCATTAACGGCAGAATACGAAGCACAGGAAACTCTGGAAGCCAAAGTTGTTAAAGCTGTAGATAAACTGGAAGTCATTGACCAGCACAATCTGGCTCCGTTACAGACATGGATTCCTTTGGAATACGAATTGAACCTGACACATGGTCAGAAGCAATGTGCCTTCAATGATATGCTGGAATCCATCCGTCAGGAAATAGTCAATCAGACAAAAAGGAAAACAGGATTATGAAATATTGTTTTGTGTGTGGTACCGGGTTAATACGGAAAGAATTAAAAAACGAGGGAAAGATTCCGTACTGTCCTGCGTGTGAAGAATACCGTTTTCCTGTGTATAACGTAGCCGTCAGTATGGAAGTAATGAGTCCTGACCGGTCCAAAGTATTGTTAATACAGCAATACGGGAAAGAAAAGTGGATTCTGGTTGCAGGATACGTAAACCGAAGAGAGAAACCGGAACAAGCTGTCGTCCGCGAAGTCAAAGAAGAAACAGGTCTTGACGTCACGTCTGTAACGTTCAATTCCAGTGAATTTTACGAAAAGTCCAATACACTGATGCTGAACTTCAGTTGTATCGCAACATCAGAAAATATATCGTCATTTAATCGTGAAGAAGTGGATCGTATCAGCTGGTTTTCATGGAAAGTGGCTGAACAGACGGTATATCCGGACAGTCTTGCACATCATTTCTTAAAAGAATGGATGAGAAAAGAAGGACATCTTTAGAAAGGGTATTATGGAGTACTGGGATTTATATGACCAAAACCGAAACCTGCTTCATCAGATTCATGAAAAAGGACAGCCAATACCTTATGGCACCTATCATCTGATTGCTGATGTCTGGATTCTTACACTTTCCGGAAAATACCTGATTTCACAGAGAACGGCACATAAACACCATGGCTTGTGCTGGGAGTGTCCGGGAGGAAGTGTACAAAGCGGAGAA
>JABUSI010000090.1 GCA_021442745.1 Erysipelotrichaceae bacterium
ATATAAACAAGAAGGAGCCCCTTGAAAGAGGCTCCTGTTTTTCAAGTACTAATCAGATATTAGTCTGCAGGACATTGTACATACCAGTAAATGTGGTTTGCCTGTGGGTTTGTCCAAGCGTTCTTCAAACCTGCTTTACCTAATGTAACGTTCTTATAACCGAACAATGGGATTGAGTAGCATTGTGTTTCAATCATATACTGTTCAGCATCATGCAATGCAGCAACACGTTCTGTACCTGTCATCTTACGTGTAGCAAGAATCATGTTATCGTAATCGGTATCACCCCAGGTGATTGTACCTTGTGTCCATGTCAAAGCCATATCCAGGAATGTTGTAACATCCATGTAGTCAGCAGACATAGCACCACGGCAGATCTGGAACAAACCATCGTTACGATCTGCGAAGAATGTACGGATTTCACCGGTCTTCAACTTAACGTCGATACCGATTTCAGCATATTGAGCCTTGATAACAGCAGCAACCGTATCATGCATAGCATTCTGGTTGTAGTAGTATTCCAATTCGAATCCGTCAGCATAACCTGCTTCGGCCAACAATGCCTTAGCAGCTTCCTTATCGGTGTAAACCAATGGCTGAACGTTATCTACTTCTTCACGGTAGTCGCCTTCAGCACCGGCAAATCCCTTAGGAACATAACCATACAATTCATAGTAAACAGCATCAGCATCCAAAGCCGTTACGATAGCGGAACGGTCGATACCTAACTGCAAAGCACGACGTACTCTTACGTCCTTCAAAGGTTCGATAGAAGTATACGCATTAACCATCATGTAGTAGTTGATTACGGAATCGGAAATCATCAGTTCCGGCTTACCTTCGTAAACCTTAGCAACTTCTGTAGCGTTCAAAGCAGTTGCCATATCAATTTCGCCGGCCTGGAATGCCAACAACTGAGCATCCTGGTCAGACATAACCTTACATACCAACTTAGAAGTTGTAACCTGGTCTGCATTGCAGAAGTAATCGTTCTTAACCATTACGATTTCACTAGCCAAGTCGATGCTTTCATAGTGGTAAGCACCGTTTGTAGGAACGGTTGGATCTGCTGCCCAAGCATATGTGTTTGTGGTTGCATATTCTTCACGTAACGGATAGAATACGCCGGCTGCCATAAAGCTTAAGAAATACGGGCAGTCATTTTCCAAAGTAATTTCGATTGTGTAGTCATCGACAGCCACGATACCGATGTCATCCATATCTGCTACAGCGTCCTGGTTTGTAACGTGTGCCTTAGCATTCTTTACATAGTCACCGATAAAGTATGAATAGTAAGAATCGTCACCACCCAAGCTCAACGCATGCTTCATACCATATACATAGTCCTTAGCGGTACATTCAACGCCGTCAGACCACTTGTTCTGAACAAGTTTCAAAGTATAAACCATGCCGTCTTCGCTGACTGTGTAGCTTTCGCATGCAGCATTCATCATAGAACCGTCTTCACCAATGTAGAACAATGGATAGTAAGTCTGGTTTACTACGTATGCTGATACGGAGTCGGAAGCATAACCCGGGTCCAGAATGTAAGGTTCGCCACCGATAGCGTATGTGAAGGTGTCTTTGTATGTTACTTCGGTATTAGGTGTATCACCACCGTTACCGCCGCAAGCAGCCAATGACAAAACCATCAATACTGCCAAAAGTAAAGTAATAAGTTTTTTCATTTTCCCTTTCCTCCTTATTTCTCGTATAAGAAACATGAAACTAAACGATCCCCTACCTTAACAGGTTGCGGGCGTTCCTGCATACAGCGTTCCGTGGCTCTAGAACATCTGGTAGAGAACACACAACCCTTAGGCGGATTGATTGGGGAAGGAATTTCTCCTTCCAGTACAATACGATTCTTGGCCTTAGCTACATCCGGGTCAGGAATCGGAATCGCTGACAATAATGCGACCGTATATGGATGCAACGGACGATGGTAAACGTCATTACTCGGTCCGACCTCCATCATATGGCCTAAGTACATTACACCGATCCGGTCGGAAATATGTTTTACCATACTCAGATCGTGCGCAATGAATAAATAGGACAATCCCATCTCGTTCTGGATATTCTTCAGCAGGTTGATAACCTGTGCCTGAATGGAAACGTCCAGAGCACTGATCGGTTCGTCACAGACAATAAATTTCGGATTCACTGCCAGAGCTCTGGCAATTCCGATACGCTGCCGTTGTCCGCCGGAAAATTCAGCCGGATAACGACGGATATGGTCAGGTTTTAATCCTACAATACGCAACAGTTCCACCACTCTGGCTTCCCGTTCTTCATCCGTATTGTAGATGTTGTGGATAATCATCGGTTCCTTGATGATTTCTCCGACCGTCATACGCGGGTTCAGTGATGCATACGGATCCTGGAAGATCATCTGCATATCCTTACGGAACCCTTTCAGTTCGGATCCTTTTAACTTCGCAATATCGGTTCCGTTGAACTCGATACTGCCGTCTTCCGGATCGTACAGTTTGACAATGGTTCTTCCCAGAGTACTCTTACCGCAACCGGATTCACCTACCAGACCGAACGTCTCATTCGGATAAATATCAAACGATACGTCGTCTACGGCTTTTACGATTTGTTTCGGTGAGAAAATACCCTTGGTAACGTCAAAGTAAGTTTTTAAATTCTTAACCCGTAAAATCGGTTTCTGTTCACTCATCTTACTTCACCGCCTTACTATGATTCAACCAACAAGCGCATTGGTGAGTTTCGCTGAACTTTGTAACCTGCGGCATGTGATCCTTACAGATTTTCATTGCCTTCTCACAACGGTCCACAAACGGACATCCTTTCGGCGGATTCAGAAGATCCGGCGGAGATCCGGCAATCGGTGTTAACTGACGGTCGCTGTCATCTTCCGGATTGGCAATACAATTCAGCAAGCCTTTGGTGTATTCATGCTTCGGTTCGTAGAAGATTTCCTTATCCGTACCGATTTCGACGATTTTACCGCCGTACATAATCGCAATTCTGTCGCACAGTTTAGCCACAACACCAAGGTCATGGGTAATCATGATGATGGCGGAATCGCTTTCCTTACGCAACGCATTGATCAGTTCCAATACCTGTGCCTGAATGGTTACGTCCAGTGCCGTTGTCGGTTCATCGGCAATAATCAGTTTCGGATTGCATGCCAGCGCAATGGCGATAACGATACGTTGTCTCATCCCGCCGGAGAACTCAAACGGATACTGTGTAATCCGCTTTTCCGGTGAAGGAATACCGACCAATCGCATCAATTCCAGCGCCCGTTCTTTCGCCTGCTGCTTCGTCATATCGGTATGATTCATCAGCGGTTCAATCAACTGCGTTTCAATTTTCAAAACCGGATTCAGAAACGTCATCGGATCCTGGAAAATCATCGCCATGGAATTTCCGCGAAGTCCCCGCATCATATCTTCATATTCTTTCTTCGTTTTGAAGTTCTTACGGGAAATATCCTTACCGTCAAAGGTGATATCGCCGCTGGTAACCGTTCCGTTTTCGGCCAGCAAGCCGATAATGGAATACATCGTCTGGCTCTTACCGGAACCGGATTCACCGACGACACCCAGAACTTCGCCTTCTTTTAACTCAAAACTGACATCACGTACCGCCTGTACCGAACCTTGTTCGGTGAAGAATTCCGTGGACAAGTTCTTAACTTCTAATAATGCCATGAAATCTCCTCCTATCTGCGGTTGTTGTCAAACGCTTCGCCCAAACCGTCACCAACGAAGTTCAGTGACAGGATGGTCAGACAGATTGCCGTAATCGGCCAGATAATCTGAATCGGATAGGTAAACAGCAACGGCCGGCAGTCGTTTGCCAGAATACCCCAGGAAGGAATCGTCGGATCCAGACCGATACCAACGAAACTCAGGAAGGATTCCGTAAAGATTGCGGACGGTACCATCATCGTCAGACAGACGATAATCGGTCCGATAGCGTTAATTACAAGGTGTTTCAATAAGATTCTCATATCGCTGGCACCGATTACCTTTGCCGCTAAAGAGAATTCCATTTCCTTTAACGACATAATCTGCGCCCGTACCTGACGTGCCATGGAAATCCAGCTCGTAGCACAGATTGCCAGCATCATACTGGTAATGCTGTTACCGAATACCATCAGGATCAATACAACATACAACAAACTAGGAACGGCATAGATGACATCAATAATACGCATCATTATCATATCGACCGCACCGCCGACATAACCGGCAATACCACCGTACAAAATACCGATGATCAGGTTAATGAATGCGGTAGAGAACCCGATTGCCAGAGAAATACGTGCTCCGTAGAATACCCGGACCATAATATCTCTTCCCAGCTTATCCGTTCCGAACCAGTGCTGTGCGTTCGGCAATACGTTACGGGTCATCATATCCTGTCCTTCATACGTATACGGCGACAACATCGGAACGAAGATGGCACATATAATCATAAAGGTCAGGAAAACCAGTCCGAACAATGCCAGCTTATTCTTTTTGAATCTGCCCCATGCATCTTTTAAGAACGTTTTACTCTGCATGGCGATGAATTCTGAATTCTTTTCGCTGTCATCCAGTTTTTCAAACATTTCATCGGTTAAGATCAGTTCTTTTTCTTCCATGTCTTACACCTACTTTCCAAGTTTGATACGCGGATCCACAATAGCGGCTACGATATCAGAAACAAGATTCATCACGATAACGATTGCACCGAAGAATAAGGTTAATCCCATTACCAGGGTGTAATCACGGTTGGTAATACTCTTTGTAAATTCGGCCCCGATACCCGGAATCGTAAATAAGGTTTCGATAACCATGGAACCGGTAACCAGTCCGGCAAACATCGGTCCGCAATACGTAATAACCGGAAGCAACGCATTTTTCAGACCATGCTTGATGATAACGCCGATTTCCTTTGTACCTTTGGAACGAGCCAGTGTAATGTAATCCTTATGCATTTCATCACGCAGCGAACTTCTGGTCAGACGCGTAATCATGGAGATGGAACTCAATGACAACGCAATGGACGGCATAATGTAATGCTTCGGCGTTTCCAGGTTCATAACCGGTAACAGATGTAACTTAACCCCGAAGATATACATCATAATCATCGCAAACAAGAATCCCGGAATGGAAACCCCGAACGTCGCGAATGCGGTAATGACACTGTTTACCCAGCGCTTTTTGGTCAATGCGGAAACAATACCCAGCGTTAATCCGACGATAATGGCCAAAAAGAATGCCACAATCCCCAGTTTTGCGGTAACCGGTGCCCGGCGGATGATGATATCGGAAACCTGTTGTCCTTTCTTGGACAGCGATTCTCCGAAATCCCCATGCAACGCATTGTTCAGATAAATAATATACTGTTCGCCGACCGGCTTATCCAGACCGTATTTCGCTTCCAGAGCGGCATAGGTTTCCTTTGACATGACTTTGTTATCCTGAGTGAACGGATCACCCGGCATCGCCTTTACGCCAAAAAACGTAATGGTTGCAAGAATAAACAAGGTAACGCAGCCAATTAACAAACGTTTTACAATGTACTTTAACATGTCGTATCCCCTTTCTTACAACAAATACAATTCCATTTGCGGCGGCACAATGAAATGTGCTCCGTCTTCTTTTACGACAACGTCTTCTTCCACGCCGATTCTTCCGCATCTTGTCGGAACTCCCGGTTCCAGTGTGAAGACCATATTTTCAAACAACGGTGTACGGATCAGTTCATCACGGTTATACCGCGGACGTTCCGGACCAAGCAATGGTCCGCCGTCATGGGCAACCTTACCCATCTGATGACCTAAGGCAGCGTTCCAGCTCGGGAATCCCTTGCCCATGATATATTCCCTGGCAACCGTATCCACATACAATCCGGTAACCCCCGGCTTCAGTGCCTTGGCTGCCAGTTGAATTCCGTCGCGTACCGTATAGAATGCTTCTTTGATATCTTCCGGCGCATCCGTTTCTCCGTCCTTCAGAATGTAATACATTCTCTGGATGTCACTGCCGTATCCGTCAACCACAATACCGAAATCGATATTGACGACATCCCCCGGCTTGATGATCCAGTCCGGAGCACCCATGTGTCCGCCCGGACAGCCGTCTCCGCTGAAGACACCCGGATTTGCCGATTTCGGCCAGGAATAGCCGAATCCTTTGCGTTCCACTTCGTTCTGGAACCACGCATATACATCCTGGCAATTCATACCGGCTTTGATAATCTTTTTCGCATCGTTGAAAATGATTTCCGTTTCTTCACAGGCCTTCCGAATCTTTGCCAGTTCGTATTCGGTTTTAATACCTCTTACCCGTGTAATGATTCGTTCTGCCGAAACGGTTTCTCCCGCAAAGCCCGCATTTTTAAAGGCTTCCTGCAGAACCATATAATTTCCCACCGTCAGGCCGTCACTGCTCGGATTGTTGATGGAATAATCCAGCGCAATCTTTGCCGGATTCTTTTTGGCGATATACTCACCCAGAGTAACTTCGAAGGATACCGGAAAAGCAATCACTTCATCAAACACACCGTGGTGAACATAGCCGTTATAATCAATCGGAGTACAGATTGCTGCACACGATCCGTCTTTATTGAAAATCAAGGCAGTCATTCCGATGAACTCACCGTCACACATAATATCAAGAATGGGTTCCGTGTTCGTTGCCGATTCGTTTCCGGCAACAATCCACATATCAATGTCTTCCTCTTTCAAAGCTTGAAATGCAATATCAACTTTTTCCTTAGAGAACATCTTTTTCTCTCCCCTCGTTAAAAAATATATGTTTATTTTACACTAAATGCATAGGATGTAAATAGAAATCATTCATTTTATGTAATTTTCATCCCTGTTTATGAAAATGCTTACATTGATATTTTTATGAAAGCGCTACAATGTAAAAGTTTTCATGATTTTATCGTTCAAATTCATTTGAAAGCGTTTTCAGTATATAGTATTCGAAAAACGTTTGTATTACTCTTTTTATAAGGAGATGACAGAATATGACAACAAGAAGAGAACGCATTCAGGCATTGATTAACGAAAACGGATTTGACGGCGTACTGTACGCCACCGGGGCAAACTTCCAGTACCTCACCGAAAGCAATGACGTATACTGGCAGCGCTGCTGTATGAACAATTTCATCCAGTCAAGCCCTCACAACGTACCGGAAGCCGTTGTATATATGAATAAGGAAGGCAAGGTAACCATACTCTGTACCCCGCAGCACCGCGGAACATATAAGGATACAACCATCCGTTCTTACATGGACCAGTTTGAAGACGAACTGGCACCGATTATCGACGGTAAGAAAATCGGACTGGGATTCAACTGTGGCGAATGGCTGAAAGATACGCTGAAGGTCGTCGATCCGGAAATCGAAACCGTCTATGCGGAAAACATGATGGATTACATCCGATGCTACAAAGACGAAAACGAAATCGCTCAGTTACGCAAGATGGCAGAATTCACCGACGATGCCATCATGTATGTGGCAACGCATATGAAAGAAGGCATGACCCAGTTTGAAGCCGAACACATGTTAATGGAATACGGATTCGAACACGGTATGCAGGACTTCTCCTTCCCGCCAACCATCGGATTCAAAACCCGCGGTACCTTTACGCCGGAAGAAAACTTTGAATTCCCGCGTACTTCCAAATTAGTACCGGGTACCGGCATTGCGTTTGATATCGGATTCATGAACGAAGGATATTGTTCCGACTGGGGCAGAACCCTGTATTACGGCAAAGCTCCGGAACACGTAAAAAAAGGCTACGAAGCCTTGCAAGCCGGTCAGGTAGCCATGGTAAACAGTATTGTGCCGTACAAGACCAACATCAACGAACTGTACGGTATGATTGAAAAAGAAGTTGTAAAACGCGGATTCGGTGACGTCCTTCGCTACCGGGATAGCGGTATGTTAGGTCATCAGATCGGTATCGACTGTCACGAACACCCGATGCTCAGCAAGTCCGTCGACTTTATCCTGAAACCGGGTATGGTATTCTGCAGCGAACCGAAGATGATGTTCGAAGGCGAAACGTATATGCGCGTGGAAGATATGATTCTCATTACCGAAACCGGTGCAGAATTCCTAAGCAATTTCCCACGGGATATGTTTGAGATTGACGTATGTAAATAACGCAAAACAAGTGCACATGCACTTGTTTTTTTCGTTTATTCCGCCTGTTTCATCACCAGTTCCGTCAGTTTCTGATGCCATGCACCCTCCGGTTCGTTCTTGACGGTAAAATACAGTTTTTCACCGGAATCATATACAACCGTTACCGAACACGGCTGATACTCTTCCGGCAAGCCGTCCGTTACGGAATACACACCGTTCTGCTTTACCAGATTGTTTTCTTTTACAATCATCTGTACCGCCTGCAGAAAATCCTCCTTCACAATCACGGAAATTCCCCGTTTTTCTTCCTTCAGTTCCCATTGGCCATCCTCATTTTTCATGACCGTCACCCTAAAGAATCCGTTGTACTCTTCGCATTGCAGAGCGCAGTTATAATAGTTTGCGCAAAACGATTCAATATTCTCGGAAACAATCACCGACGGTGCCGTATCGTCATGACTGTAATGGTGTTCACCGGTCAGCGGCTGCGGTTCTTTTTCCTTGCACCCGAATAATAAACTCAACAAAGCCATAATCAGAAGTCCTTTCTTCATGTCATTCATCCTCAACCGGCATTATCATCGAATTGTGTGCTTCAAACCACACGTGTACTTCCTGCTTCGGCATGGTAAAAGAAATGATGACGGAATTGTCTTCGTAATCCAGAGAAAAATCCGCACCGTCCACATAAAACTTATAATCGGTATCCGTTGCCAGCATAACTTGCAGCCGTACGGTACTGCCGCACCGATAACTGTCCTTTGCGCCTCTGTAACAGTCTTTATTGTCATACGTTACCGGATACGATTTGCGCATCAGAAGCCACCCCAATGCCACAACACACAGAATCATGATACCGATTGCGATTTTCTTTCCCATACACATGCCCTCCGCTCTCATTATACCAAAAAAAAGAAGCCATGAATCATGACTTCTTTCTCTGTTATATTATAGTTTGAATTATAAGCCCATGCCGACAAGAACTTTTGCGATAGCACCTTCAATAATGCCCCACAATGAGAAGTCCTGACCGCCGTATACCAACATCCAAGGCTGAATCGTGTTGTTGAAGAAGTAAGCACCGAAACCTACCAGGAAGACCATGATGATACCGGAAACGGCAGCACCGATGATACAACCTCTGATACCACCTGTTGCGTTACCAACGATGGAAGCACAACCGATTTCGAAGAAGCATGTGAATGTTAACGGAATGATAATGGTCGGGAACATACCGTAAGTCAACAGAATCGTAACCGTAGAAGTAATCATCGCAACGATGAAACCGATAATCAAAGCGTTCGGAGCATAACCGAAGATAACCGGGCAGTCCAATGCAGGAATAGCACCCGGAACAACCTTATCGGCAATACCCTGGAATGCAGGAACGATTTCGGCAATCAACATTCTGACACCGGACAACATAACCGTAACACCTACACCAAAGTAAATGGAATGTGTGAAGATGTATGTGAACAATCCGCTGTAACCCCATACTGCCTGCGGATCGAAACCGTTAGCCTTCAATACGAAGAACATAACGATGTATGTGATACAGATGACGATGGAACCCGTAATGTTAACTTCCCGTAAGAATCCCAGTGATTTCGGGAACTTGATGTCTTCCGTAGACTTGCTCTTATCACCTACAACTCTTCCCAATGCTCCGGAAATAACGGAAAGGATGGTTGTCGGGTGACCGATTGTGAAGGAATCTTCACCGGTAACTTCTTTTACCAAAGGTCTCATTAAGTTCGGAGAAACGATCATATACAAAGCGGTAAATACTGCTGCCAATACGATCAGGCCTGTTCCGCCCAAACCGGCATCAACGCCTGCTGCGATGAATACGTATGGGAACCAGTACAACATATGACCCGTTAAGAAGACTGTCTTATACTTTGTAAATCTTGCAACCAGCAGGTTCACTGCGAATGCGATGATCATTACGATACCGATCTGTGTTCCGTATTGGGAACCGATATCTACGGTAGCCTGTGCAGCTGCCTGCGGCATCATGGTGTTGAATGCGGCAGCCAGACCATCGATGGAATTACCGGTAATCAATCCGGTACCGGTATTCAATACGAAGAAACCGATTGCTGTCATTGCCGTTCCACGAACGATTTCGGTGAAAGGCTTCTTTTGCAGAATCAAACCGATACATGCAATCAATGCTAAGAAAATAGCGCCTTGTCCGAAAATTTCATTGATAATAAAATTCAAAATTGCCATTAGATTCTACCCTCCTTTTTTGTTCTATTGTTCTAATGTCTTATAATAATCTAAAACTTTCTGTTCCACTTCCTTGGTGTTCATGAAGTTGTTGATCACAACGATCGGAACTCTTGCACGGTCAGCGATACGTTCCGCCAGTTCATTGGAAATGAAGATGACGTCACATTCGTTAGCCAGGCAGGTTCCGACATCACCGGTGAAAGTGAAGGCTTCCAGGCCGTGTTGTTTTAGAATACTATCGATTTTCATCCGCAGCATTAAGGATGAGCCGCAGCCGAATCCGCATACTGCCTGTATTCTTGGGTTTGCCATTACCGTTCTCCTTTCTATTCATTGATTATCTGATACAACTGCCACCGGTCGGTACATCGGGCAAGGCGCTCCAGATATCCTTCCGTAAGCAGTTTCTCCGCTATCTGAGACAACAAGCTGATATGACTTGATTTATCGGTACACGCAAGACACATCACAACGTTTACCGGATCGTTCACGGAGCCGAATTCAACCGGCTTGTTCAGCGTAATCAGGGATACTGACGTATTTCTGACTTCCGCACACGGTTCGAAATGCGCTAACGCAAATCCCGGCATCAACACGATGTATGGTCCCATATCCTTGACTGCCTGAATCATCTTTTCCACATATCCGTATTCGATATCTCCCGTTTTCACCAGAAGATTACCGACTGCCCTGATGGCATCCTGCCAGTCGGAACAATCCACGTTCACTTCTGTATGGTCACAATGTATGAGTTCATCATTGCCGATACTTCCATTCATTTCCAGCACCTCCCTGACGGTAATCGTCGGTTTTTCCAGTAGCAGGCGGTTTTTCTGCTTTTCAAAAATATACGCAAGGTTCAACAGGTTCGTATCATCCTTGTTTTTTGCACCGATTACCACAATACAATTAACCTTCTTCACGTTGCGGTCACCAAACCGGATCGGTTTCTTCAAAACCAGAACGGAAGAACAGTCTTCATAAATACCATCGTTGTTTCCGGCATGTACAAAGGCAACGCCCTCAACCAGAACCATATACGGTCCGTATTCCTCCACTGCCCTTATCATCCGGTTCACATAGGAAACCGTAATGCTTCCGGCCTTGATCAGCGGTTGCCCGGCAACCTGAATGGCTTCTTTCCAGTGGTATTCCTTATCGGTAATCTGAATGTTTTCCTCTGCCACGATATCCTTGATTGCCAGAACGGTATTCTGTTCTTTCTTATAGGAGGCAATGAAGCTCTGGCAACTGTTCTTATAGGACAATTGCAGAAGCGAAGACCGGATGGCATTGATTTCCTGAATGGAAAGCAGCGGATTGACGACAAGGATATTCCGGTTGTCGGTTTCAAACAGTACCGTCGTAATAATCAGGTCCGCACTGTTTTTCTGTAAATACTGCTTTGCCTGTTCAATGGACAAAGGCCCTTCGATTTCACATTCCGGAAGATTGGTAATCAGACGGGACTTCAGCAACTGAGAACTTGCCATACCGAACGTACAGACTAACAGTACCTTTGGCTTGAATTCAAAATTAATACTGGATTCAAATGCACTGGAAATATACATGGCGATATACGCAATCTCGTTTTCATTGAATTCCAGTCCGTATTTCTTCTCAATGGATATGATTTCTTTCTTTGTAAATTCATACAGCAGCGGGATGGACATCCGGATTTCTTCCAGCAGGTCGTTTCTGACACTGACGTTGTTGTCCATACGGCTGATCGCACTGTCCAGATGCACCGTCAGTTCCTTACGTAACGTTTCCTTGTCACCGATTTTCTGAATTCTGTCCAGTTTTTCAATCAGTTCCCCGGCAATCCGTTCCCCGACGTTCTGTTCACGGGATAACGGAAGCTGACTGACCAGGGAATTGGATATGATTTTACACAGATACAACGTTTCCGCTTCCTGATATTGTAAAGCCGACAAACTGCTTTCAATGTTCGTATCCAGGTAGTTTCTGAACGGGTTACCGTCCGTTAACACTTTATTCAGGGAATTACGATATACAAAATATGCCATCAGCAGATCCGTAACCGCGTCATACTTAAATTCCAGGTTCGTTACTTCCTGAATACCCGCTTTCAGTTCTTCCGTTGAAACGTGTCCGATTTGTTTGCGGATTTCCGACAACACCGGTGAGCGGCTGTCCAATGCGTAAACCAGTTTTTCAAAAGCCAGACGGAACCGGTACTCTTCCCCGCTAAGGTACAAACCGTATCCCTGTTTCCGGTGCAACGTCAGACCATCGGCAATCATCGTCTGTTCCACATCGTTTACATCGTTAACCGCCGTCTGCTTGGCACTGTGACAGATACCGCACAGCATGTCATAACTGACCTTTTCATTCAGAAGCAATGTCAGATACACCAGTATTCGTCTTTCTTTATAATCCAGATCCCGGTTATGATTTCCATGTACGTCATTCAGAATCTTCTCTATGCTTCCCCGTTCGGCAGCCAGTCTCATTCCTTTTGACGGTGTCTTTTCCATCCGGATCGAATAGTTTTTTAAAAACAGTTCTATGGTATGAATGTCGTTATGTATTGTTCTTGAACTTACGTTTAACTTCTTTGCCAAACAGTCCGCAGTTAAAAAATCATCACTTTGAATCATTAATTCGATGATGTTTATTTGCCGCTTCGTCAAAGTAAACATAACATTTCCTCTATTCATAGTATTCGACCTTTCCGCGTTTCTTTCTATACTAATTATTTTCACATATTATTGTAAGAAATAGAATAATCATCTCGTGCATAAAAAAAAGGAAGCTTTTGGCTTCCTGATACAGTATGTTTTCTTCGGATCAGTGTTTCCGGTATTCCGGATGTGTTTTATAAAAAATCTGTTTTTCCTGATGCATATTCTTTTCAGCTACACGTACCAGATCTTCCGGACTTTCTTCCGAATCACAGGCATACCCGACCGATGCCAGAGGTACCGGAAAGGCATTCATGGACAGTAACAGACGATTTACCCGTAAAGTCAGGTTATTCGCGCTGATTCCCGGCAGTAAAACGACAAACTCATCACCGCTGATCCGGAATATTTCTTCTTTCCTGAACGACTGGGTCAGCATCCGGCTGAATACTTTCAGAATGTGATCGCCTTCTTCATGTCCGGCCTGTGCATTCACAACCTTCAGTCCGTTGATATCGCAATAGACAACACCCAGTTTCTTTTCATCCTTCAGTTTTTCCAGTGCTTCTTCATATGCCTTTCTGTTCAATAGTCCCGTCAGTTCATCCGTCCGGCAGATTTCATCAGAACTTTTCATCTGCGTATGCATCATCACATACATCAGCAACACCGACGTTGCCAGACAGATATTTGTCAATTCCAGATCTTTCCACAGAATCATCAGAAAATACCCGACCAGCGGAAAACTGACATAACTCATCAGCGCAAAGATATCATGCAACCCCAATACCTTCCGGTAATACACCGCCAGCAGGATATCAAAGAATGTAACCACACAGGATAACACCAGATAAATCGAATAATACGAACCGCTTTCATACGTTCCGGATTCATAGGAATACAGAATTCCGAAAATACATCCGACCATCGTCATACAGATAAATACCAGTTTCAGCACAATCACAATATAAAACGGCTGGTTATTCACCGGACGCTTCCGGTTGATAACCATCAGCAGATACCAGGTAAACACGGCAGAAAAAACCGCCGGCAGACACAGCGACAGATTGGTCATAAAGTTCAGCATCCACACGGACGCCCCCTGATGCTCCATCGCATAAACAAGGAGTTCCACGCAACAACACAATCCCGCAACAACAGTCAATGCGGAAAACGGAGTACGCAAGTCATTCTTTTCTGTTTCAAACATATTACCATACAGTACAATACCCGAGATAATCAAACCCATGACATTGACTGCCAGACATACCGAATCCATAGGGCTCCTCCTTGTGCTATTTGCGTTGATACTATCTTATCAGTAAGTCAATCCCTTAATCACAAGTTGGTATAAATCGCCTGTTTCCTGATACATTTTGTTAAAAAAGTATTCTTTCGAATACCTTTTGTCGATTATTCTGTCATTTCTTCCTTCAGAACAGCTAACACACGGCTTTCCCGTTCGACCATTTCCCTGCTTTTGCCACCCCGGTCTTTTCCGTGATTGACCGCAATCGCTTCATCAAAGGTCACCCATTCCAACGTAAACCGTTCCTCTTCTTCGTAATCATCCAGGTTCTGCTTTTCCCTTTCACCGCTTACTTCGCACAGATAATAGTAGTTATCCTGCACAAACATATCGCAGTCAAATCCCTTCTGAACCCGATGCACATATCCGAATTCACGGATGCTATCCGGCACAATATGCAATCCCGTTTCTTCCAGCGTTTCCCGGATTAATGCCTGGATTTTCGTTTCCCCTTGCTCAATCCCGCCACCCGGGAACTTGTAGTAATCGTATTTCAGGCTATGAATCATCGCTACCTTTCCGTTCTGTATCGCAACACAACGGCAGGACGGACGCATAACACACGTTCCGTTCGGATTATAATCTTTCGTATCAATCTCAAACAACAACCGCATACCATCACCTCATGCGTAATATACCACAAAAAAAAGCCGGTCACAACGTACCGGCAGTTTCTATTATTATTATTATTTTACAACTCTCATGAACCGTTCGGTAATCTGTTTCGGACGGGTAATTGCTCCTCCGACTACCGCACAGTGTACACCGATTTCCAAAGCACCCTTCAGATCTTCCGGTGTATTGATCTTACCTTCCGCAATCAATACGGACTTTGTCAGATCCTTAACCAGCCGTTTCATCAACGGGAAGTTCGG
>JABUSI010000226.1 GCA_021442745.1 Erysipelotrichaceae bacterium
TAGAACGGAGCTTGCGAAATGTTGTACAACATCTGGTAAGTTGTCGTTGTGGAATCCATACCAACGAAAGAACCCAATGTCAGAATCAATGAGAAGAATCCGGCAATGATCAATGTCGGAATAACCGGTGACATGATACCTGCCATCAATTGTAAGAAGCTTACGAATGTTCCCAATACACTCTTCTTACCCTTTAATTCCGGGTCAAGGTTTTCGTCAACAACGCCGCCCTTCATACCGGTCAAAGCTTCAAATGCGAAGAACAAGTCTTCAATAATCTGTCCGACGATTACCTGGATTTCCTGACCTGCAACTTCCACACCAAATACACCGTCCAGTGCCTTGATGGCAGCCTTATCGACTACAGCCGTGTCTTTCAATTTCAATCTCAGACGAGTTGCACAGTGGTTTACGTTCGTGATGTTGTTCACACCGCCAACAGCATCCAGAATAACCTGTGACATTTGCTTAAAATCAAATTTAGCCATTTTTATATCCCCTTTCATTTGATTTTACTCACGCGTACTCTCTTCTTATTACGCGTCTATGTATCTCAAATATAACCCAAAGACTAAATATTTCCCATAAATGAAAATTGTTTTCATCAAAAAATCAAAAATGATGATTATTTAATCATCATTCCCGATAGTAATTATGCGTTTTTCCTTTTCTTCTTATTTTCTTCTTTCTCTTTCTGCCGTTGTTTCTTCAACTGATGATTACTTACGGCCGTTTCACTCACTTTTTCAACCTTCCCGTAATACGTATCCAGAAAATCCGCATACGCTTTTGTTCCGACAACCAGCATCCAGAACACCACCGCAAAGCCAAATACTTCCATCAGCAAAAACGCATTCACTTCCCGCTTCATCATCAGTGTCTGAACCAGAAACACTCCTGCGTACGCCAGTCCGATATACAACAACGTGGTTTTCCAACTGACCTGTTTTTTTATACTCATCCAAATTCGTTTCAACATAGTATTTCCCCACCTACGTAATAAGTATACACAAAAAAGAGCACTTGTGTGCTCTTTCTTATATACCTAATTGTTTCCTGTACTCTTCCAGTTCCTTCTGGTTTGCGTGTACAAAGTGACCCGGTGTGATTTCCACAAAATCCGGCTTGTCCACAGAGTAATCGTGTTCGGAACCGTCATACTTGATCAGAACCTTGTTCTTTTCAATTTCAGGGTCCGGCATCGGTACCGCTGACAATAAGGAAATGGTATACGGGTGTAACGGATTGTTGAACAATTCTTCCGTTTCCGCCATTTCTACAATGGTTCCCTTATGAATAACCGCAATACGGTCGGAAATGTGACGTACTACAGACAAGTCGTGGGCAATAAACAGATACGTTAAGCCACGTTCTCTCTGGAACTTCTTCATTAAGTTCAATACCTGTGCACGAATGGATACGTCCAAGGCACTGATCGGTTCATCCGCAACGATAAACTGCGGTTCCATAATCATTGCCCGGGCAATACCGACACGCTGCCGTTGTCCGCCGGAAAATTCATGCGGATATCTGGACTTATGTTCTTCCAGCAAGCCTACATCGGCCAATGCCTGGGATACTTTCCGTTCCCGGTCTTCTTCATCTTCATACAGATGGAAGTTGTACAAACCTTCGGAAATACAGTAATCAATCGTAGCTCTTTCGTTCAGGGAAGAAGCCGGATCCTGGAAAATCATCTGGATGTTACGAACAACGTCCTTTTTGGTTTCCTTATCGATCTTACCGTTGATTTTCTTACCCTTAAACAGGATTTCACCGTCCGTTGTTTCATTCAGACGAATGATTGCACGGCCAATGGTCGTCTTACCGCTTCCGGATTCTCCTACTAAGGACAACGTTTCACCCTTGTAGATATCAAAACTTACGTTCTTGACTGCAGTTAACGTCTTTTTACCACCCAATTGGAAGGTTACTTCCAGGTTCTTGACTTCAATAATCTTTTCTCTATTTTCCACTGTAGCCACCTCCTTTTGACGTAGATGCCATCAACCGTTCATGCAATCCACGAATGGCTTCCGGCTGTTCTACCTTCGGAGCTCTCGGGTCCAATAACCAGGTCTTGGCATAGTGCGTATCGCTGACTTTAAAGAACGGAGGTTCTTCTTCGAAGTCAATCTGCATGGCATACTGACTACGTAACGCAAACGCATCACCCTTGATTTCTTCAAACAATGATGGTGGAGTACCACGGATTGCGAACAAATCGTCACCCTTCGTACCCAATTGCGGCAGGGATGACAACAAGCCCCATGTATACGGGTGTCTGGAATCGTAGAAGATTTCCTCTACGTTACCGTATTCGATAATCTGACCGCCATACATTACGGCTACAACATCCGCAACGTTGGCAACAACACCCAAATCGTGTGTGATATAAATCGTTGTAAATCCGAATTCCGCAGACAATTCCTTGATCAGACGAATGATCTGAGCCTGAATCGTTACGTCCAGAGCCGTTGTCGGTTCGTCGCAAATCAGAATTCTCGGACGGCATGCCAGCGCAATCGCAATAACGATACGTTGCCGCATACCACCGCTGTACTGGAACGGATATTCATCATACCGGTTGGCAGCATTCGGAATACCTACACGTTCCATTAAGGAAATCGCTTCGGCTTTCGCTTCTTCCTTGCTCAGACCACGGTGCTTGATGATAACTTCACTGATCTGATCACCGATTGTCAGAATCGGGTTCAGACTGGACATCGGATCCTGGAAAACCATCGCAATCTTCTTACCACGGATTTCTTCCCATTCGCTGTCCTTTGTTTTTTCTACCAGGTTCTTTCCTTCAAACCAGATTTCACCCTTACTGATGGTACCGTTAACTTCCAGCATACCGGTAAAGGTTTTGGTAAATACGGACTTTCCGGAACCGGATTCGCCTACAATCGCAACAACCTTACCTTCTTCGAAATCGTAAGAAATGTTACGGATGGCAGTTAATACCCGTTCCCGTACCTGGAACTTTACTTCGAGGTCTTTTACAGACAAGATAATGTTCTTTTCTCCCATAAAGTACCTCCTAGTTCATATGTGTCTTCGGATCGGATGCATCAGCTAACTTCTGACCAACGATATACAGAGACACAGACAGGATCGCACTGATTGACAGCGGAATCCAGAATAAATACGGTGATGATGTCATATACGGAGAATAGTTGGAAATCAGCTTACCTAAGGAAGCCTTACCGTATCCCAGACCGACTCCTAAATATGACAGGAATACTTCATACGAAATAAACGCCGGAACATCACGCGAAACGCTTGTCATAATGACGGAAATCAAATACGGCAATACGTTATTGAATACAATCTTAGTGATCGGAGTACCTAAGCAACGGGATGCCATGTTGTACTCTCTGTCACGGATAATCATTACCTGAACACGAATGAAATATGCAGTACCAACCCAGGAGGTTACGCATACCGCAAAAATCAACTGCCAGATACCGCCACCCAACGCATACACCATAATCATGGCAATCAACGTCGTAGGGATATTCGCAATGATGTTGTAAATTTCAATCATGATGGCATCAAATCTCTTGGAGAATCCCCAGAACAAGCCGACAATCGTACCGATCGTCGTTGTGATGATGGTTGCGACGATGGAAATAAACAGGGAATTCCGGGTACCTGACCAGACGGCATCAAACAAGGAGTTACCGATGTTATCCGTACCGAACAGATATTCCAGACTCGGTCCGATAAACCACATGGAGTGGTTGTTAACGTTTGGCGCAATCATCGGGTCATAGTTCGAGAACATCGGCTGAACGATAGACATCAATACGACAAAGCCGGAAATTACCAGCATCGCAATGGCTACTTTTGAAGAGAAGAACTTACGGAATACACTACCCCAGTAAGAATACTTCGGAGCCGCAATGTGTTCACTCAAGGAGTCGTCGACCTGGACGAACGTAAATCTATTGTCTTCCATGTCTATTCTCCTTTCTTTGACGTCAGCTGAATCCGAGGGTCAACGACTGTCATCAACAAGTCACCCGCAAATACAGACAAGACGGATAATGTCGTAAAGATAAATACCAACGTGATAACCATGTTGTTATTTAACAGCTTGATGGAATCCGGCAGCATCTTACCCATACCAGGTACGGAGAATGCACTTTCCGTAATGAACGCACCGGAAATACACAGAATGATAGACGCAGGAATACCGTTTACGATAGGAATAATCGCATTCTTCAGGATATGCTTGTTGAATACTTCCTTTTCGCTCAATCCCTTTGCCTTCGCAAACTTAACGTAATCACTGTTTGCCTGGTCAAGCATATACCGTCTTGTCCAGGTCATCAGAGAAGGCGTAGACATCAGACCTAAGATTAAGATAGGCATGATATACGAACGGATATCAAAATATCCCAATTGCGGGAAGGATGCCGGTAAACCGATCATCAACCCGATCTGTCTCATGAAGAAAATGAATGCCAGAGACGGAATGGAGTTTAAGATGTTGATATACACCAGACCGATCTTATCCGCTAATTTATCCTTCTTACGAGACATCAGAATTCCGGCTGGAATTGCTAAACCATATGTGATAATGATGGAGATGATACCCATTAAGTAAGACATATTAACCATGGAAGGTGCCTGATAATAGGAATCGCAATCCGCATAATTATCATTGAATTTTTTAGAATCTAAGCCGTCCAAGGAAACTTTATATTTAGCAGTATGCAGATTTACCGGAGACTTAAAGGTCTGACCCGTTTCAAACGTAACGTCCTTTGACTTCAATTCACCCTGACCGAATCCGATAACATCCAAAGTATTCATACCCGCTTTTGTCGGATACGACTTACCGAAATTGAAATGGATGATGTTCTGGTGAATGAACGGGAAGCTCGCATCGAAATAAATCTGATATTTATACTGCGATCCATTGCACATTAAAGCTGGAATATTGTTGTAATCCAAGCCAAAGTAATAACCGGTATTTTCCAGTTCCACTCCGTATGTATTTTTTACGAAGTCCGGATTGTCCACCACAATGACTTTGGAGAAATAATTCCATAAAATTTCAAAAGGTTTGTAGTCATAATAGCCATACAACGTACCATTCAGCATGGTTTTTACGTTATAGCCTTTTTCTTCGTATAGTTTAGTAACTTCAGCAATCTGGTCTGCATCGTTGTTGTTGCACGCCGTAACGTCACTTGCCAGTGCACACATTTCAGATTGTCTTACAAAATCAAGATAACCTAATTCGTCCAGTTTTGTGTAAACATAAGATGTCTTCGCATCGCCGTTTAACTTCTTATATGCGCCGTCCTTTTCGAAAATATTCATTCTCGGGATCAAGGTGAACAGCATTAAAGTAACGATGGATACGACAAGAAAAATAGAGACAATTGACTTCAGCAAACGTACTAATATGTATCTTTTCATGTCAATTCTCCTTTCTGTCAATATTGAAACATAGCGGATTGGTAGTATATAACCCCCAATCCGCCATGAAATCAATTAATTTTCATTCAATCAATGAATTAATTTTTTATTTTTCGCCCTTACTCCATTTTTCTTGTGCTGCGTTGTATTCTTCAACAGTTACAATTGCACCATCCTTGGTCAATTGCATGTATTTGTATTTCAACTTAGCAACACCGCTGTTAGCAAACGGAGCTGTGAATGGAACAACACGTGAAACTCTCAAAGAACGAGTCTGTTGTGATGTAGGGATGTACAATGCTTCTTCGATCAGGTATGCATCAGCCTTAGCGAATGCAGCGTAACGAGCATCGGTATCACTCTTGATAGCGTCAGCTTCTCTGAACAATCTTTCATATTCATAGAAACCAAGAGCTGTCTTCAATTCATCATCCTTACCGAAGTCAGGGTTTGTAGCATCTGTCATACCGCAAGTTGTCATGTAGTAACCATCAACCGGTGAGTAGATTTCTACGAATGTCTTAGGGTCAACATAGTCCGGGCCCCAACCTGTGAAGGTAGAGATATCGTAATCAGCTTCCTTGTAGTCTTCGTTGTAGTAAGCAATGTTATAAACAGTGTTTGTATCTCTTGCAACGATTTCGATAATGATCTGACCATCTGTGTTTTCTTCGATGGAGTTCTTCATAGATTGAGCCTGTCTCATCAAACCATCAGATGTTTCGATGCACAACATATCCAGATGAACAGGGAATACAACACCTTCAGCCTTAGCCTTTTCGATGTAATCCAAAGCGGTTTCCTTGTTCAACCATGGGTATTGTCCGTCATCCAAATCAACAGTTTCACCTGTCATTTCGGTGTAAGCTGCTTCTACCAGGTTACCATAACTTGTTCCGTCAGAGGTAGATACCAATGTAGGAATAGAGTTCATGTTACGAACAGTTCCCTTTGCAACTTCAGGAACGGAACGTGTTGCTAAATAAGAGTTAACATCAAATGCAGCTCTCAATGCTCTACGGAAGTTTGCATTGCAGATTGCGTTATGAGTATTTTCTCTTGCTTCATCCGTTGTAGCATAGTTTGTCAAATTCCAAACCTGACGGTTGAAGTTGAATACTACACCAAATGCATATTCATTTGGTAAAGAAACAGTTGCATAATCTTTATACTTTTCCAGATATGTGTCCAAATCAGACCAAGCAGGGTTCAAAGCTGCAGCAGCAACGGAACCTTGTTCGAACTGGTTGATACCCAGATATGGATCGGAACCATCTGTATAGATGCACTTAACGGATTCAACAAATACATTGTCCTTATCCCAGTAAGCTTCGTTCTTCTTCATTGTGTAAGCTGACTTAACGTCATAAGAAGTCAATACATAACCACCGTTGTACAAAATAGCTTCCGGTGTAGAACCTGTACCGAATTCACAAGTTGTCTTGTCAGGAGCACCCAACTTACATCCAGCACCCTTGGATTCCAGGAATTCCTGGTTAACAGGGAACAAGCATGTATAAGTTGTCATTGTGTAGAAGTAAGGAGTAGATTCTTTCAATGTGTATTCCAATGTGTAATCATCAACAGCCTTAACACCTACGTTAGCCCAAGCTTCATCAGACCAGTCACCCTTGTTGAAGTAGTCTTCGAAACCGGCGATGCAGAATACAACAGAAGCAGTACCAGAGTTGAATTCAGCAGCATGTCTCAAACCGGCAACAAAATCGTTTGCTGTAACTTCAGCATATTGTTCGCCGTTTGCGTTTACCCAGTAAACACCTTGTCTTAACTTGAAGGTAAATACTGTAGCATCTTCGTTTACTTCGTAACTTTCTGCCAATGCAGGAATGTAGTTACCGAATGAATCGTTTTCCAACAATCCATCAACAAAGTTAGCATTCAGATCATGGTCACTTGCCAAAGCCGTTGTCAAGTAGTCCATGTTATAGTCTTCGAATGTATCCAAGAAAACATATTCCTTGTCACCTTCGTAAACTGTTGGAGTGTTACCGCCGTTTCCGCCGTTTCCACCGCAAGCAGTCAAAGAGAAGACCATCATTAATGCTAACAAGCTTAACATTAATTTTTTCATAAATTTTCTCCCTCCTGAAAAAATGTCTATTATTATTGTAGATGAATAATAAACTTTATTCAATGAAATGGGCGGGATTTGTTTCGTGTTTTTTACAAATTTCTTGCAATCAATGAAACAATTTACAAAAATATGGTCATTCTTCTTATTTTCATCATATTTCACACAAATTTCACATTAACTTGTGAATTAATTATCAATGTAGCATGGAGAACAGGAAATCCCCCGGCCATTCGAAACCGGGGGATTCTTTCTTTTTACTCAGATCTGTTTCTGTTTATTTCGTATACTTTCTTTTTTTCTCGCAAGCCACTGCCAATCCGCAGATTGCCATCAGCATCGTTCCGTACCAGATTACCATCGAAGAAGAATCCGCCGTTACCGGCAATACCTTTCTTCCGGAATCATACGAATTGATAAATTCCGGTTCTTCCACTCTCGTGTCAAGATCGCTCTTTTCGAAATACTTTTCGCGTACCTCTAATCCGCCTTGACCGTCGTTTGTCACCGTAACGTATACAACGTAGACAGCCTTACTGTTGATCCAGCCGTCGTTCTTGTCTCCGCCCTTGGTTTCGGAAACTTCATAGATATACGGTTCATCCTCCGGTGTTGCTTCGTTATATTCGATTTCACCGAAGTATCCGGTTTCAATAAAGTCTTCCGTACCGTCATCGGTAATCTTTACCGTTGTCTTCTTCGGCAACGGTGCACCGTTGGTCGTCTTAATCGTAAAGGTGAACGTGGTTTCTTCCATCCGTTCTTCCCCTTCGACAATCTTGGTTACCGGAATTTCCAGAGTTGCCGGTTCTCTTTCGTACTTGTTGGTAAACGCAACGTTTTCGACTTTGGAAAGCTCTCCGCCTTCCTTAACTTCATAATACGTAACCGTTGTAAACAGCAGTTCCGGATGTTCTTCCGTATTGTGTACGGTTACTTCCGCACGGTATTCCTTATCACTGTACGTAAAGCCCTTCACACCGCCATCGGTTTCGGTAATGGTATATTCCCACTTTTCACCCGGACGGGTTGCTTCCAGATACGTAATCACCGGGAAGTTCTTTGTTTCGGTATAGCCCTTCTTCTGGCTGTCCGTAACGGTCATCGTAATCTTACCGTCTTTGGCATCTTCCGGCATCGGTGCATCACCGATTGCCGTCAGGGTAAAGGTAAATTCCGTCGGTTCGTCAAAATACCGGGCAACACCACTGACCGTCTTCGTCACAGGAATCTGAAGATCGACAACAGGGTCATATTCATTGGTGAATTTCGCACCCTTCTTACCCGAACCGATTGCTACGGCTTCGGTTACATTCGTTACTTCCAGCTCAAACGTTTCTTCGTTCTCTTCCACGGTAATCGTTACCGCATATTCCGTATCGTCAAACGCAAAACCGGTGTATTCCGTATCCGCATCATCCGGAACCAATTCCTTGATGATGTAGGTATAGTCACCTTCTTCGGTAAACGTCATCGTACCGAATCCGGCCTGTCCTTCATCGGTAATGGTAATGACTTTCATACCATCCTTGGTACCCTTCGGCATCGGTGCGTCCGGTGTATCTTCGCCCGGAGTCAGTCCGAACAGGAATTCCTTGCCTGTCGGTGCCGTTACACCGTACGTAACGGATACAACTTCCTTCTTCACAAACAACTCATACGTTGTGCTTGTGGAATCCCTGTATATATTCGTAATGGTATTGGACTCTTCCGTACCATTCTTATACTTCACTTTCGCTTCCAGTTCACCGGTATCTTTATTTTCGGTAACGGTAACCGTCATGACGATGGTTTCACTGCTGTAATGCATACCTTCGACTGCTTCTTCCGGTTCGTTTTCCACAATCTGATACTGATATTTTCCTACCGTATCAAACGTCAGTTCGCCGAATTCCGCCGTTTCACCTGCACCACACGTTGCCTTCACTTCATAGTCTTTCGGCAGTTCAGCCGGAGATATTGCAGAAATTTCAAAGGTAAAGTTTTCTGCCGGTGCATCGTCACCGTCTACAACCTTCTGAACCTGCGGTGTTACACTGACAGGATCCGGGGTCTTTTCATTTTCCAGTCTCCAGTGGTGTCCTTCCGCAATCGGCCCGTAGAACGATTCGGCAATGACGCATCCTTCATAATGCCCCCGGTTGTATTTTGCGGTTGCGTTCGGTGCTACAAGATGCCCCGTCATTTCCGTAACATTGAATTCCGTCGCATTCGGGCAAACCCATACGATGTTACAAGGAACCAATGCTTCCTGCATATTTCTCGTATTGACGTCTCCGCCAAACTTCAACGTCGGAACGGTAATCGATCCTTCGTCTTTTACAATGACATATACCGGATCCCCGTCATAACTGTCCACAAAGTCAATCTCTTTCAGTTCACTCAACTGTTTAGCCGTCAGTTCAAACGTGTTTCCGCCTTTTAAATACAGAACGTCATCCTTTACGGTATATGCCGGTTCTTCCTCTTTCAGACTGCGCGTTTCGGAAGACCCGTTTGCTTCCGGTGTTTCCGTTTTCTTCAGACTGACAACGACATGACCGGTTTCATCCGCCATGTCAGACGCCTGCTTCTTGATAGCCTTCATCGCCTTATCCCAGTCGATAAAGTTCTCGGTATACCAGTAATTGTCATTCTCCTTCTCTTTCCACTGATTGTATACAACACTCCAGGAATTTCCTTTTTCCTTCGAACTGAGGTATAACGGAATGTCTTTGTTGTTTGTAAGAATCTGTTTTTCACCCTGAGACAGTTCTCCGATATACGAAGGAACTTCATGTTTGTAATCTTTGATTCCTTCGTACGTTTCATCCGGATTGTTGATACCGCCTAACGATGTACTTCCGGCATCTCCTCCGATGATGACCGGACCCGCTACGTGCGAGCCGGCATAATCACCCGGCGTAAACACATTGTACGTGCTCAGAATGTAATCGATATCGTACTTACCGCCGATGGAAGTAAACGTATCCTGTGACAGACAGTATTTTCCGGCATACACCGTAATGACACTGCCCTTTGCCCCAATCAACGGCCACCATGTCGTTGTCGGAATACCAATGGAACCGTCTTGCGCAACCACGTTCGTGTACTCCTGTGTTTCTCCGGCATTTGTCACCACGAAATCCCAGTCACTCTTTACCGCATTGTTACGAATGGTCAGCCAGAACTCTGCGCCATTATCCATAAGATTGCCGTCCGCATCCAGAATGCTGACTTCATATTTCAGATAGCCGGTTTCCATTTCCCCGTGGTTGATTTTCACATTGCCCTTTGTTTCTTTTGCGACAACAGACAGCTTGACCTGTTCCGTGAAAATGGTATAATCGCCCGCTTCCACATCGATCACGCTACCGTCATCCAGCGTAACAGACGCCCTCGAATGCCACGGTGCGGCTGTATCCACCGTAAAGTATTCCGTGGCTTCATAATCCTTTGCCAGTACCGTCGGCGTCCACATACCCATCGCCATCAGTACCGTTAATAATAAGGATAGAATCCGTATTCCATAAGTGTGTTGTTTATATTTCATTTACGTCACCCCTTAACGTACGGTTCCCGTTTCGGAAACCGGATTTTATGTAAAACCATGCACTATCACCGGATAAATCCGCATAAAAAGGTATGATAATGCACTTTATCAAAATTATTATATAGTCACAAGTATATAATGTAAATAACTTATTTTTCCGTTTTGTGACCTAATTGTGTCAAAAAAAGAAAAACACAACCGGAATTTTTGATCCGTGTTGTGCTTTTTACTCTTTTTGCAGGAAACCCGGGTTTCATGCGATAGTATCGGATTTTTTATATGTCAGTTTCCCGGTACAGCAATCTCATTCTGTTTCCAACTGATTCTCAACGTCTCTTCCGCCATACATTACGCGAACAACAGTTACCATCCTGCGCTCTTCATCCGGTATATACAAAACAACAAAATTGTCCACAGGCATTATCCGAAGGCCACGGCTGTGCCACGGTTCCCGTTCATAAGAGCGATACTTATACGGCATTGTATCCAAAGAAAGAATCGTCTTCTCAAGCCTGTCAAGCTGTCCGGCAGCATTCTGCGGGGATCTCCGTTCAAAAGCGATATATTCATAAATTCCCCGAAGGTCCTCCTCTGCCTGATTTGAGATTACTACCTCATACGTCATATGCCGTAATCCTTCCGGATAGATTCAAACACTGCCTTTGCAGGCTTTGTGCGACCGGCAGTCATATCTTCGTATCCTTTCTTTAGTTCTTCATCCAGCGTTGCCTCAGTTAATGTGCTCATATCCAAAGGCATGGCGGCAGGCAGTTTCACCTCAAAGGGAAGTCCCCTCTGCAAGATAATCTGCTTATAAAACATATTGATTGCGTTCGATGCCGGAATTCCCAATGAGTCCAGAATCCTTTCCGCCTGTTCCTTTACATCCGGTTCTATTCTCGCATAGAGATTTGCGGTTTTGGCCATAACGAATCCTCCTTACCTGCATATCCGTTTTTGTTCACCTTTATTATACGCAATTGTACGCACATCAGCAATTCATTTGAAACAAATGTCTTTTGTTAACCGCATAACGGGTATAAGGATAGCACCCTTTCTTTTATCCTAAGAAAAAGAACCCGTCTTACACCGCATACATGTAATTCGGGTTCTTTATGATTTCTGTACGGGTTACCGTTTATTCCGTTTCAATCTTATCCAGATTCAAAAGATCGGTATACGTCGGTAAGGTCCAGTACTTCCGGGCTACCATCTTTTCCAGTTTATCCACATGTTCACGAAGCTCATTCATCTTCGGCAATACGTGTTCGCAATAGTATACTGCCGTTTCGTATTCTCCCGTAACATTGCCTACACCTTGCAATGCCGTTTCCAGTTCCGTCAGTTTCCGATACGCACCGCAGCTGTTTTCGGAAATGTGCTTCAGCAGGCTTTCTTCCATATCACACGGCAGGTTCATTCCCAGTTCCTTCTTATGTGATATGGTCTTGCTTAATTCGTTCATATAGGTCGTACATGCCGGAAGGATATCCTTCGTTACCATCTGTAACATCGTCAGTCCTTCAATATTGATGACCTTGGAATAGTTCTCCAGCAGAATATCCTTACGTGAGGTCATTTCCTGATGAGTCAGAATACCATACTTCTCAAACAAGGCTACATTCTTTTCATCATCGTAATGAACAAGGGCTTCCGGAGCCGTCCGGTAATTCAATAGTCCCCGTCTTTCGGCTTCCTTCACCCAGCTTTCGTCATAGCCGTTTCCGCTAAACAGAATCCGCTTGTGTTTCTTCAGCGTCTTCTGCATCCAGACGTTCATATCTTCCCGGAAGTTCGCAGAACCTTCCATCTGATCCGCAAAGTTACCCAGTTCCTCTGCCACAATCGTATTCAGTATCATATTGGTACAGGACAGGGAGAAGCCGGATCCCAGCATCCGGAATTCAAACTTGTTTCCCGTAAACGCAAACGGGGAAGTACGGTTCCGGTCCGTCGCATCCTTACGGATAGCCGGCAGGGAATCCACACCGACTTCCATATACTGGCTTTCCCGTCCCTGAATCGTTTTTCCTTCTTCAATCGCATCAATGACTTCCTGCAAGTCTTCTCCTAAGAAAATGGAGACAATTGCCGGAGGGGCTTCATTCGCGCCTAAACGATGGTCATTGGAAGCGGACGCAACCGATATTCTCAACAAATCCTGATGTTTGTCCACCGCCGCAATGATACACGTCAGAATGACTAAAAACTGAGCATTGGCAGACGGAGAAGAACCCGGATCCAGTAAATTTTCTCCTAAGTTCGTTGCTAACGACCAGTTGTTATGCTTACCGCTTCCGTTCATTCCCGCAAACGGTTTTTCATGCAACAGACACGCAAACCCGTGGTCATCCGCAATCCGTTTCATATATTCCATGGTCAGCTGGTTCTGGTCCGTTGCCAGGTTCGTACCCGTATACACCGGAGCCAGTTCGTATTGTCCCGGAGCCACTTCCTTGTGTTCCGTCTTCACAAATACCCCCAGTTTCCACAATTCTTTATTCAAGTCATCCATAAACGCCTGTACACGGCGCGGAATGGAACCGTAATAATGATCGTCCAATTCCTGTCCCTTGGAAGGATTTGCGCCAAACAGCGTTCTTCCCGTCAGCATCAGATCCTTACGGCGCTGATACAGTTTCTTATCGACTAAGAAGTATTCCTGTTCCGGTCCGACCTTTGCCAATACCCGGGTAGCCGGATTGCCAAACAGTTTCAATACCCGCAACGCTTCTTTATTAACAACTTCAATACTCCGCAATAACGGTGTCTTTTTATCCAGCGTTGCCCCCGAATAGGAACAGAATACCGTCGGTACATACAATACCTTATCTTTGATAAACGCATAAGAGGTCGGATCCCAAGCCGTATACCCTCTGGCCTCAAACGTACTTCTCATCCCTCCGCTTGGAAAAGACGACGCATCCGATTCCCCTTTGATCAGTTCCTTTCCCGAAAACTCCATCAACGCATGCGTTGCATCCTGCGGGGCAATAAAACACTCATGCTTCTCCGCCGTGATCCCCGTCATTGGCTGAAACCAGTGTGTATAATGGGTTGCACCCTTTTCAATCGCCCAGTCCTTCATCGCATTCGCAATGACACTTGCCAGGCCCCGTTCCAAGGCATTTCCCTCTTCAATCGTTGACTTCAGATTCCGATACACGCTCTTCGGCAGTCTTGCCTGCATGACGTCATCGTTAAATACGTTACACCCGAAATAATCCAGTACTTTTTCCATCTTCAAATCCCCCCTTATCTGAAAATATTTTGTACCTATTTTACGGCTGTAAAAAATACGCTGTCAACAGGAAATACAGAAGGAAACCGCTTACACAATCAAGTTTTTTACGAGGAAAGATTCTTACGTAACTATGCCCTGACAACAAGAAAAAAGCACCTCACTTCTTTGGAAAGAACAGTAAGGTGCCGTTTATCATCTGTCAGGCCGGAACTTATTCGGGAGTGTCTTCTTCAA
>JABUSI010000282.1 GCA_021442745.1 Erysipelotrichaceae bacterium
AAACATCGGAGCTGTAAAACACAGGATTGTTACCGCAATCTGCCAGATTCTGCTTTTCCGTAAATATGGTAACGTATCTTCATCATAGTTTGTCTTCAAAACCGGCGGTTTGTTGGTCGCATATCCTTTTGAACACACGGACCAGTATTTTGATAATTTATATATTGCCCATCCTTGTTTCTGCAGATCGTTCAGATATCCGTCCAGCTGGAATGCCCGGTAATCCACGCGGTATGCAAGATATACCGGATACGGGGATTTCTTGAACTCAAACCGGTACAAGTACTTCGTACCGGAATATACCCAGCCTTCCCTTGCCATTTGTTCCAGCCATTGTTCCAGTTTTTCAAACTGAAACATGGTATAGAAGAACCAGACGTTCTTATACATTATAAGTCTCGAAACGCAAAGCTGACCGGTCTGTTCCCGTCATTCTTTGGCTTATCTTCCGTACGTCCGGTTGTAACAGGTTCTTTGACTCCGCTTACAACCTTGTTTTCTTCCGCCATTTCAAAACCGGTTGCAATCACGGTTACGATAATATAATCACCAAGCTTTTCATTGATTAATGCACCCCAGATAATGTTTACGTCATTGCCTGCCGCAGCTGTAATGGTATTTGCCGCAATGCTTGCATCCTGCAACGTAACTCCCGGGCCACCGGTAACGTTGACAATCGCATTCTTTGCGCCTGTAATCTGTGCTTCCAGTAACGGTGACTGAATTGCCTTGGTGGCAGCTTCCCGAGCTTTGTTTTCACCCTGTGCCATACCGATACCAATCAAAGCACTGCCCTGATTCTCCATAACGGATTTGATATCCGCAAAGTCAAGGTTAATCAATAACGGTTGTGTAATCAGATCGGTAACCGTCTGTACTGCCTGACGCAAGATGTTGTCCGCTTCTTTGAAGGCATCCCCCATCGGAATGCTGCCGATGGTTTCCAGTACCTGGGCATTGGAAATAACAATCAGAGAATCTACAAATTGCTTCAGATCATCCAATCCGTTCAATGCCTGCATCATTCTCTTACGGCCTTCAAACGGGAAAGGTTTCGTAACAACTGCAACAGTCAGCGATCCCTGTTCCTTAGCCAGTCGTGCAACAACCGGAGCGGCCCCCGTACCGGTACCACCGCCCAAACCGGCTGTGATAAATACCATTTCCGCATCTTTCAATGCTTCACGCAAATCACTTTCATGATCCATGGCAGCTTTTCTTCCGACTTCCGGATTTCCGCCGGCTCCCAGAGTGCCAAGATAAATTTTATTCTCACAAATCGAATTGTCCAGAATCGGAGCATCTGTATTGACTACATAAAACTCTACATTCTCGACACCTTCTGCTACCATTCTGCCAACGGAGTTACATCCGGCTCCGCCTACACCAAATACTTTAATTTTTGCGTTATTTTCAGTCATATTCCAGTCTCCTATCTGTTAGTTCTTTATCTGTGAAAACAATCCTTTTAATTTAGTCGTAAACCCTTCACCATGCGGAACACCGGTCACCTTATGCATTGCTGCTGCATACGCGGAAGAGTCCACACTCATCAGTTTGTTTTTTTTGATTACCAGCTGGTCATGATACGTATAAAACATACCAAGACACGTCGTCCACATGCCGTTACGGGCACCTAAAGTATCCGGAACATATCTCTTGCAAGGTTTTTCCAGTACTTCCGACAAATACTGTTCAATACCATCAATTTCGCTTCCTTCACCGCATACCACAAACCGTATGTTGTCGGTATCCAAAAATGGTTCACATACGTGCCGGATGGATTGTGCATACTGTTTTGTCTGTTCTTTCAATACGCCATACGCTTGTTTCTGAGAGATTTCTTCAATTTCCTCCCCGTTCTGCCAGGCATATATCGGTGCATCCTTCGGCATCCGGTTCGTCCAGTCAATCATCGTCAGTAAGATTTTTTCACTCAGCGATTCACTGATTCCGAATTCCTTCTGCAAGGCATTTGTCCAGTTATTGTATCCCTGATTCATAATTTTCGTAATTTCCAGCCTGCCCTGAGATACAATGGATAACGTTGTCCGGTCTTTCTCCAGCTGAATAATAACATTGTTCTGATCGACAGACTGTTCAAACAAAGTCATTTCCTTGCAAACAGCATAACTGTCCAGACACACGTCCATAACATTCACACCGGCCATTTCGACGCAGCTTACGTAATCGTACGCCGTCATTTTATCCGCACACAACAAATCCATATCCACGTCCAGAATATCACACATATCATCAATCGGCATCCGTCGTGTCGACATACCGTTGGTAAAGTATCGTACGCAGACAAGGTTTATCAGTTCCAGGTCGTTATCAATCTGCGCCTGTTTTCCCTGAATAACGATTTGTCTGATATCATCAAGCACAACTCTGCGCTCAGCGTGTTCAATCATTTTTGAAATTCTTTGTGACTCTTTGTTCATCCGGTAAGCCGGAATTGCCAGAATGACGCGTTCAATCCTGACTTTCAGTATTTCTGAGGCATGATTGACTGCTGAACGGATAGCTGTTGCCACTTCTTTCGGGTCCTTGATTGTAAACCCATCCATTCCTTTGGTTTCTACCCGTTCGGAACGAAGGATGTTGAGTCTCGTATTAAAAAACTCCCCTACCAGCAATCGAATCTCATGACTTGTGATTTCCAAAGCAGCCAGAATTTCTTTGTCGCTCATTGCAGGTCCTCCTCGACATTCATACCGTTATTTTATCATAATTATACTTCATATAAAAGAATATATTTGTTAAAAAGGGGGCTTCCCTATAACCAAAAAGCACGTAGAAAAAGCGAAAAAAGTGTTGTATTTTATATATTGTCATGTTATACTCTTATAGCGTTATGAAGGAAGGGGGTTACGGTATGTCAAGAGTTTGCGCCGTTACCGGTAAAAAAGCACTTTCAGGAAATCGTCGTTCTCACTCTATGAGAGCATCTCGTAGAAAGTGGAACGTGAACTTGCAAAAGGTCAAGGTTATGGTCGATGGCAAGCCACAGAGAATCCGTATCTCTGCCCGTGCTTTGAAAACACTGAAAGCTCAACAAAACGGATAAAAATGGCATCGGGATTACCGATGTTTTTTTATACCCGAAAAGAAAAGGGAAGATTATCTTCCCTTTTTGTCGTTTGACTGAATCATCAGTATGTCTTCACTGGTCTGAACCCGCATAAACTCCTCCGTGATTTCATTGGAAGTAAGATACAGATCCTTTGTTGTAACAAGACGGTCATCCAGAGGATATTTCACACCTTCCAGTGTCAGATACCCGTCATCCAGCACAAAAAACGATACGTACCGATACCCGTTCTTTTCAATCATATGTGTTCCGTTTTGCAATAAACGGATACAGTTCTCATCGTCAAGCAACCGGACAGACGGGTACTCCGTAATCAGTTTGATATTCAGAAGTTCATGATCTATCCTGCCGCCCAATCCTCCGTACACGTCGATTTCATCATATTGTACAGTTTTCAAAGCGGCTTCAAAATCCGTTTCATCCTTTATTTTCGGTAATACAATCATCTTTTCCGCAAACATTTCAATCTGTTTCAGGTCATCCTCACTTACGGAATCGAAATCACCGATTGCCACATCCATGGTAATGCATTTCTTAGCCAGTACCAAAGCACCTTTATCCACTCCTACATAGTTCTCATAATCCCACGGAATGTACTCCGCAAGAGACAAAACCATGCAACATCGACTCATCGCAAACTCTCCACGCCGTGTTTCATTCCTTTCGGATTCTTAAACACGTGTGATCCGGCAACAAACACATCGCATCCGGCTTCTTTTGATAATTTACCGGTTTCTTCGTTGATGCCGCCGTCAATCTGAATCAGATAGTGTAAGTCATGTTCTTTCCGGTATTGATCGTAATAACGGACCTTTTCCAACTGGTCTGCCATAAAAGATTGTCCGCCGAATCCCGGAACTACGCTCATCACAAGAACCATATCAACTTCCGGTAAATACGGCAGCAGTGCTTCCACCGGTGTAGCCGGACATAACGTTACGCCGGCTTTTACTCCCTTTTCATGCAATAAACGTACCAGTGCCAACCCTTTTTCCACATCGATTGCTTCTGTGTGGAAGGTCACAAACTGTGCTCCTGCCTTCACAAACAAATCGGCATAATACGTCGGATCGGTTACCATCAGGTGAACGTCCAGAACCGCATCTGTCATTTTCCGGATTCCTTTCAGGATATCCGTTCCGAATGTCAGATTCGGCGCAAAATGTCCGTCCATAACGTCATAATGCAGCCATTCCGCACCGCTTTCGTTAAATTCTTTCATTTGTTCAGCCAGACGACTGAAATCACAGGATAGTAATGATGGAGATATAATTGTCATTTTTCCCATTCCTTTCTTAATTCACACACCGGTAAAACGTCCAGATAGTTCTGATACCGGATTTTTGATACCCGGTGTTCTTCTACTGCCTTTATGATAGCACAACCCGGCTCTCTGATGTGCATACAATCGCGAAATCTGCACTCTTCAATGCCATGAAAATCATAAATGGAGTCCCGTAATACCGTTTTTTTGATATCTGAAAAATCCATGGAAGAAAACCCCGGCGTATCGGCAATCCACCCGCCGCACACTTCAAACAATTCCGTATGCCTTGTCGTGTGTTTCCCGCGTCCCAGTGCTTTGGAAATTTCCTGCGTTTTTCGGATATAATTCGGATCCAGGTAATTCAACAGAGTGGATTTTCCGACACCGGACTGTCCGGTCAGAACGGAGATTTTCCCGCTGAATACCGATTTGATTACTTCTAAATCTTCGGTCGGATTCACACAAACCACTTTATATCCGCTGTTTTGATATTCCGATACGATTTCCTCAATCTTTTCCGTCTTTTCCAGATCCGTTTTCGTCAGCAGAATCATCGGCCGGATTCCCTGATAACTGATTAAGAAAATCATTCGGTCTACCAGCGTATAGGAGAAGTCCGGTTCCTTACAGCTCATCACAACGATGGCCTGATCCACATTGGCGATTGCCGGTCGAATCAGCTGGTTCTTTCTCGGAAGAATTTTCTGCATACACCATTTTCCTTCCAGAAAATCACATTCCACCCGGTCACCTACCAGCGGTGAGGTCTGTTTTCTTAACTTTCCCATGGCAACGGCCGGAGTCTGTGTACCGTCTTCCAGTATGACGGTATATTGATTGGATACAATCCGGATTACTGTCGCAATAGCCATTCTAACTCTCCGGATAGTAATACAGTTTCAGTTTCGACTTCTTGGTCTGGGTATAGTATTCTCCAAACGCAATATTAAACTTGACAACCACGTTCCGTTCCACATCTTTGTCACGTTTCTTCGTCTTCGTTACCGTCTTCATGTTGTAGCCGATGATATTTCCATCTTCGTCATAAATCGGGTTATCCTTATCTTCCACTTCCACTTCCACTTCATATTCTTCCTGCGGAATGTCCAGTTTTACCAGTTCAACGGTTGCCCCTTCTTCCTTCAGTTTGTCACGGGCTTCCTTGTAATTCATACCTTCGTATTGCGAACCGATATAGATTTCGGCGTTCTTGGTAACGTCAAAAGTAATGGTCTGCAACTGGGTCGGATGCAACAAGGTACCTTCTTCCACTGATTGTTTCAGAATTGTACCGACATCTTTTTCTTTATCAATGACATAGTTGTATTTGATTTTGAAATTATAGTCTCCCAGTTCGCGCAATGCTTCATCGATATTCATTCCGACAAAGTTCTGCATCGAATAGTACTTGCCTTCGGAGATTGTAAGCTGAATCGTCGTGCCTTCTTTTACTTCGGAAAAAGCAGACGGTGACGTTGACGCTATGCAGTTTTTGTCGATATCCAGGGTAATTTCATATTTGAAGTTGGTAGATACCAGCAGACCTTCTTCCTGCAGAAGAACGGTTGCTTCTTCAATGGACAATCCGACAACATCCGGAACTTTAACCAGTTTGGCCGGACCGAAGCCGATACCGCCGTTGAGCATCATAATAAACCCAACCGCTAATGCCGCCAAAGCACCTAAACCGGCAATTCCGAAGACAGTTACCAGCGCATTTCCGACTTTCCGGCCGGTTTCTTTTTTGTTTTGCGTACCCAGACTGATGGTATTGTCGTTTTCTCTTGAGAAAATTACTTTATCTTCCTTTGTTCTTCCGGCATCCAGACAGGTTACCAGATCCTCATACATGATATCTGCCGACGGATAGCGGTTGGCCTTGTTTTTTGCCGTTGCCTTGATGACAATGTTTTCAATCGACTGCGGCAAAGAGCCGTTGAATTCACGTACACTCGGTATCTCTTCCCGCATATGTTTCAGCGCTACCTGTACCGGTGCTTCCGCATGATACGGAACATCTCCGATCAGCATTTCATAGAAAACGATACCTAATGAGTAGATATCACTTGATACGGTTGCACTTTCCCCTTTTGCCAGTTCCGGTGCCAGGTAATGAACGGAACCCAGAACAACGTCCGTCTGGGTTAACTGTACGGCATCCTGCGCCAGCGCAATTCCGAAATCACTTAACTTTACCGTACCGTCATCCTTGATCAAAACGTTCTGACTCTTGATATCACGGTGTATAATGCCGTTCTTATGGGCAACCGCAATCGCGGATACCAACTGCCGCATAATATTAACCGCTTCTTCTTTATTTAACGCACCGCGCTGGGAAATCAGATCCTTCAGAGTCTTTCCCTTCACGTATTCCATAACGATATAATATCGTCCTTCATCTTCCCCGACGTCATATACTTCCACAATATTCGGATGAGACAACTGGGTCGTTGCATTGGCTTCCCGCTGGAAACGCAACAGGGAAACCGGATCTTTTGCGAGATCACCGCGCAGTATTTTAATGGCTACTTCCCGTTTTAAAATGGTATCCACAGCCAGATGTACGGATGCCATTCCGCCTTCCCCGATCGGTTGTACCAGTACGTACCGGTTCGCAATCATCTGATTACTCATTTTGCCTTACCTCCCCGTCTTCTCTATCAGAAGCACCGTGACATTATCATACCCTCCGGCTTCGTTCGCTTTATCGACCAGAACATCCGTCTTCCGGGCGGTCGTACTGTCCGTCATTAAAACGTCACGAATGTCTTCTTCATTTACATATCCGTGCAATCCGTCGGAACACAAAAGGATTTTTTCTGTATTGTCATTTACCGTAAACAGATCCACTTCGATTTTTTTCCATAAACCGACCGCGTTCACAATGACGTTTCGTTTCGGATGATTCATGGCTTCCTGTAAGCTGATCTGCCCCGTACTGACAAGATTACCGACGTACGTATGATCTGTCGTAATCACCCTGAAAATACCGTTTCCGTCCATTCCGTATGCACGGGAATCACCGGCATTGGCAATAATCGTTCCGAACTTAGTGATTAACACGGCAACCAGGGTTGTACCCATTCCGCTCAGAGTTGTATTTGCGGCAGCCATTTTGTAGACAACGTCATTGGTATCCACAACCGAAGTATACAGCCAGGCTTTCGCATCTTCCAAATCCAGAAACGATCCGGCTTGTTCAAACTGCTGTTTCATCCATTGTACGGCCGTCTGACTGGCAACTTCCCCGTGAGCGGCACCGCCCACACCGTCGCAGACAACTCCCAGTACATCATCGTTCCCGTTGGTAACCAGCACGAAACTGTCCTGATTGTTTTTACGGGATCTGCCGATATCCGTTCTTACTTCACATTTCAATGGGTTTTCCCCCTTTCATATTTTGCCCGTAACTGACCGCAGGCGGCATCGATATCCGCACCGTGTTCCTGCCGCAGCGTAGCCTTTACGTTTAATTTCATCAGAGAATCATAAAATGCCATCGCACTTTTGATATCCACGGTCTTAAATCCGTGTTCATCCACCTGATTGTAGGGAATCAGATTCACGAATACATCAAACCCTTTGCACAGTTTCGCCAGTTGCCTTGCATGTTCAAAAGAATCGTTCTTTCCTTTCAGAAGAATATATTCAAAGCTCAGACGACGATTGTTTTCATCTGCATAATACCGCAAAGCATCCATCAGTTCTTCCAGCGGATATGCGTGATTCACCGGCATCAGTTCGTCACGTAACTCATTTGTCGGAGCATGCAGACTGATTGCCAGATTAAACTGCGTATGTTCATCCGCAAAACGGCGGATTTTCGGAACCAGACCGCACGTACTGATCGTAATATGACGGGCTCCGATTCCCAGTCCCAGATCGTGATTGATAATCCGGCAGAAATCCATGACGTTATCGTAATTATCAAACGGTTCTCCCGTTCCCATGACCACTACATGGCTGATTCTCTCGTTATCGGCATCCAGATCCTTCTGTACCATCAGAATCTGCTGAACCATTTCTCCGGCTGCAAGATCACGCTGTTTCTTCAAAAGACCGCTGGCACAGAATTTACATCCCATGTTACAGCCAACCTGTGAAGTCACACATACACTCATTCCGTAATGATATACCATCAGTACGGTTTCCACGCTGCTGCCATCTGCCAGTTCGAACAAATACTTCCGGGTACCGTCTTTCGAAATCTGACGGTTCAATACCTTCAGCGGTTCCATCCGGTACTCATCCTGCAATATTGCATGCATGTCTTTGGAAACGTCCGTCATATCTTCGTAATGGTCCACGCGCTTTCTGTACAGCCATTGGAAAATCTGTTTTCCGCGGTACTTCTTCCACCCGTGGTCAACAACCATCTGTTCCATATCTTCATATTTCAAATCATAAATAGATTTCATATACATCACCGTGCACTATTGTATCACACTTTCTTTTTCTCTTTTCACAAGCTTCGCCATAAAGAATCCGTCCGTATTGTGCTCAAACGGAAAATACGTTTTCTGTAATACCGTTTCCATATCCGGATGTATCTGCAAAAAGCGCTCAATCTGCCTGTCGTTTTCTTTTTTATTGACGGTACAGGTGGAATACATCAGCGTTCCGCCTTCTTTCAGTAACGGATATGCCGCTTCCAGCAAGCGTTTCTGCAAGCCGACAATCTCATCGATATTTTCCGGCTTAATGCGGATTTTGATATCGGGTTTCTGCATTACCGTCCCTAATCCGCTGCACGGGGCATCCAGCAATATCATGTCAAAACTCTGCGGATCGAATACCTCGTGGACTTTCGTACTGTCCATACACATCGTTCGTATGGAATCCACGTGATGATTTTTCACCGCCTGTTCAATCAGACGGACTCTTTGCGGATGCAAGTCGATACAGATAATATCCCCGTATTTCATCCGTTGTGCCATCTGGATTGCTTTGGTCCCCGGGGCACTGCACATATCCAGAATATGACCGTTTGGCTGCATACACTGCACAACCATCTGACTGGCCTCATCCTGAATCACAATTTTATGCGACCGGAATTCTTCCGTTTCCAATACGTTTCCGTGACACAATACGCTGTGTTCTGCCAGTTGTCCTTTGGTAAACACCGGGTTTTTCAATACTTCTTCCACCGTAATTTCCGGTGTAAAGACTCTGCATGCCGTTAGTTCCGTCCGCGGTTGTTCCATTGCCATCCGTTGCATGATTTCTTCACCGTAGTGTGTTTGCCACATTTTCAACAGCCATGTCGGATAACTTGTACGAATCGCCAGTGCTTCCAGTTTGTCTTCAGGAAGAGGACGTATACCGTTTTGAAAAACTTTTCGCAGGATTGCGTTTACCGCTTTCGTGTAACTTCCTTTGTGCAGTGTTTTGGCGAAACGGACCGTTTCGTCTGCGACTGCATATTCCGGACATTTATCCAGAAACAACCACTGGTACATTGCCATATCCAGCAATACGCGGATTTTACCCGGTAGTTTTCCGTCAGTGTATCCTTCCCACTGATAACGCAGATAACGGTAATTCTGCAACGTACCGTATACCAGCTGGGTTGCCAGCGGCCGTTGGCTTTCTTCCAGCGTATTCCAGCGGTTACGCATCAGCAAGGATGCATAGCCTTCATGAAGAAATACCTGTTCCAGAACTTCATATGCTGCTGTTCTTGCTGACATAAACACTCCTCAACTTTCTAACAGTAACGGATTGATATCAATCGCATAGGATACTTTGGATCCCGGTAACGATTCATACCATACCGCAAGTTCATCTTTTAACCTGTCACTGTCCGGACTGCACAGCAGAATCCGGCATCGGTACTGGTCGGTATGCTTCGGCAGTTCACTGACTCCGTATACCTGCAATCCTTTTTGTTTAAAATATTCTTTCGCCTGTTCCAATGCCTCCAGACCGTCTTCTGCCTTTCCTGACATTGCCAGTAATGACGCAAAATACCGGTACGGAGGATACATGGCGGAATGACGATATTTCATTTCATACGAGAAAAACGTCTCATAATCCTGTTTTACGGCTAACTGGATGGCATAATGGTTCGGATCGTACGCCTGTACAATGACCTTACCGTCCTGTACACCTCTTCCGCTTCTTCCGGAGGCCTGTACCAGTAAATCGAAAGTCATTTCCACACAACGGTAATCCGCCCGGTGTAATGCCGCATCTGCATTCAGAATACCGACTACAGTCACGTTCGGGAAATCCAGTCCTTTTGCAATCATCTGGGTTCCCAGCAAAATATCGGCTTTACCGCTTCCGAACGTATCGAGTACGTCCTTGTGTGCTCCTTTCTTTCTGGCTACATCAGCGTCCAGACGCAAAATTGACGCATCCGGAAATTCCTTCTGTAATTCTTCCTGCAATCGTTGCGTACCCGTTCCCACGAAGGTAAACTTTCTGCAACCGCAGCGACAAGCCCGGTTCAGTGAGTAACTGTTACCGCATATATGACACTTCAGTGTCCTGTCATCCTTATGATAGGATAACGCAACGTCACAATGCGGACACTGTAACACCGTAGAACAGGATTCGCACCGTAATACCGGCGAATATCCCCGCCGGTTCAAAAGCAGAATTGCCTGTTGTTTATTCATTAGACAATCATGCAATTCCTTCTTCAGGGAAGAGGAAAGAATCTCGTTGCCGGCGGCAATTTCCTCTTTCATATTCACCACTTCCACATTCGGTAAATCCCCGTATATCCGATGCGGCAGTTTTACAAGCTGATACACGTTTTTTAGCGTACGGGCATAGGATTCCAAAGAAGGCGTTGCCGAACCCAGTACTACCTTTGCGTTATGCGTACGCGCCCGGTAAATTGCCACATCGCGACAATGGTACCTTACCTGAGTGTCCTGTTTATAGGAACTGTCATGTTCCTCATCCAGTACAATCAGACCCAGATCGGTAAACGGCATAAATACAGCCGACCGTGTACCGACGACAACCTGCACCTTGTTATTCCGAACCAACTGGTACTGTTCGTATTTTTCCTGTGCACTCAAACCGCTGTGATAAATCGCAACCGCCTGACAGAACCGTCGGGTAACCCGCTGAACCATCATCGGTGTCAGACTGATTTCCGGTACCAGAATCAGAACCTGCTTGTGCTGTTGCAGACAACGGTCTGCCATCTGCAGATACAACTCTGTTTTTCCGCTGCCGGTAACTCCGTGCAACAACGATACTTTCGGACTTGTCAGCATCTCATCCATTGCCTTCTGCTGCTGTTCGGTCAGCATCTTGCCCTCTTCTTTACGGACTTCCACCGTCACTCCGGCTTCCTTTTCTTTCTCCACCAGACAAATTGCTCCGATGGTAAGAAGACGTCGTACGATGGAGGCACTTTCTTTGTTCATTACCGACCGTTCACAATCCTGTAAACGACACATATCAAGAACAGCCTTCTGTCTGGCTGTAATCCGATCCGGTTCACGTACAAACCGATAATACGCAATCTTACGTGCTTCTTTTGTAACTTCTTTCGGTTTCAAAGGAGGCGGAACCATACACTGATAACAGGAAATGACCGGAGAAACCGTCTCTTTTGCCAGCCATTTACCAAGATTCATCAGTTCTTCGTTCAATACCGGTTCCTGATCAATCACATCGTATACGGATTTAATCTCGAATCCCTGCTGTGCTTCGATTTCTTTCTTTTCGCGACGATCTTCCCATACCTGATCCACGAATCCGACAAGTTTCTGCGTACCGAAAGGAACATGCACGCGCATGCCCGGTTTGACAGAAAACTGACTGACGTCATACGTAAACGTACGGTTCAGTGCTCTTGCGGAATGTTCCATCCATATCTTTGCAAGTATCATCGCGTTCACCCGTTTTATTTTATCATGACAAGACTTAAAATGTCCGAAAATATCTCTTAAGAATGAAAAAAGACTAGAAATTCTAGTCTACATGTGACTTTTGATAATCGTCGTAATAATCGCCGCCGCAGCCTGTACATTATCGTTGCATACCACATAACGATACTGATTGCTCAGTGTCAGTTCCTTGGCTGCTTTCGCCAACCGTTGCTGTACGATTTCTTCCGGTTCCGTTGCCCGTCCGCGAATACGTCGTTCCAGTTCATCCAGACTTGGCGGAACAATGAAGATCGATAATGCATCCGGACACTTCTGGATAACCTGTTTTGCACCTTCCACTTCAATTTCCAGCAGAACGTTTTTTCCTTCGTTCCGCAGTTTTTCTACATATTCCAACGGTGTTCCGTAATAGTTCCCCACAAATTCCGCATATTCCAGCAGTTTTCCATCTTCGATTGCCTGTTTGAATTCTTCCTTGCTGACAAAGAAGTATTCCCTTCCGTGCTCTTCACCGGCTCTTTTTGACCGGGTTGTCATGGAAATGGAAAATGCCAGATTCAGTTCCGGATTATTAAAAAACGCGTCCCGAATTGTTCCTTTTCCGACCCCGCTTGGTCCGCTCAAAATGATCAACAGTCCTTTACTCATCCGAAAATCCTCCTAAAATTACACTAATTTTAATTATTTTATGAAACAATGTCAATGTGCTATAATTACATTCGTCAATTTATCGAAACCCTTTGGAAGGAGGTGCAAAAACATGGCATTCGACGGTATTTTTCTGCATCGGATTACAGAAGAAATCCAACAATATATTCCGGCTAAAATCAATCGGATTCATCAGGTTTCCGATACGGAACTGCTGTTTCATATCCGGCATCAGAAAGAAAAGGTACAGCTTTTGGTTTCTGCACACTCCCTGTATAACCGGATCAACATTACCACCAGGAAATATCCTACCCCGGAAACTCCAAGCAATTTCGTCATGTTATTGCGAAAATATCTGGAAGGCGGTTTACTGATCAGTCTTACCCAGGGGCAACTGGACCGATGGCTGGATTTGAAAATCAGTACTTATGATGAACTGGGTGACCGTGTTATCCGGCATTTATACATTGAACTGATGGGAAAATACGCTAACGTTATTCTTGTGGATTCCAACGGAAAGATTGTCGATGCTCTGAAACGCATCCCTCCGTTTGAAAACAACAAACGTATCATTCAGCCGGGAGCCGAATTCCGCAAGACCGATCCGCAGAACGACAAAAAGAATCCGTTTGAAGACTGTTCGTATGACGACAATGAATCCTTCACCCGCCAGTTTCAAGGGTTTTCTCCACTTTTAAGCAAGGAATTGCAGCATCGGATGCATAACGGTGAGTCACTACCGGCTGTTCTGCATCAGATTCAGTCTTCCCGGGACGTCTATATTACGGAAGAAAAAGACCAGACGTATTTTCATGTAATCCCTCTGACACAGTTTTCCAACCCGTGCCGCAAATATCCGATTTTCGAAGGTCTTGATGTACTGTATTACGAAAAAGAAGAAAAAGACCGGATTCGTCAGCAAACCGGTGATTTATTCAAATATGTCCGCAGGGAAATCAAGAAGTATACGTCCAAACTGCAGAAACTGGAAGATGCCTTACAGGAAGCACTGGATTGTGAAATCTGGAAAGAACGCGGTGATTTACTGTATGCCTATCTGCATCTGGTAAAAAAAGGAATGACGTCTGTTACGGTACCGTCCTTTGAAACCGGAGAAGACGTTGTCATTCCGCTCGAACCGAAACTTGACGGGAAGCAGAACGCCAGAAAATGCTTCCAGAAATACACCAAGGGGCGAAACGGTACGGTATACATTTCACAGCAGATTGATATTGCCAGAAAAGAACTGGAGTATTTTGAAAACATGGAATACCAGCTGTCCCATGCAAACTTTGAGGATGCCCGGGAAATTCAGGAAGAACTCGCAAACAACGGCTAC
>JABUSI010000278.1 GCA_021442745.1 Erysipelotrichaceae bacterium
TATTGAATAGGAATTTTTCTTGTTGCTTCATTCATGAAGATGATTGCAACAATAATTGCGATGTACATCAAAAGCAAGATTGCGAAAGATACGACTCCGCTAAACGCTGCAGAACCACCGGATGTTGTGTCTACCAATGTCTTGAAGGCATTCGCAAAACTGAATGGCAGGTCAGCCACAATACCCGCAAAAATCAGAATGGAAATACCGTTTCCGATTCCGAACTGCGTAATGCGGTCACCCAACCATACAAGAAACGACGTACCGGCTGTCAACACGGTTGCCATAAACAAGTATGTTGATACCGTCGGATTAGATAGAATTCCATAGTTTACATGGAACGCGTATGTCATTGTATATGCTTGTAAGAAAGCAAGTACAACGGCAAGATAACGCGTAATCTTGTCCATCTGCTGACGTCCCTGCTGACCGTTCTTTGACATTTCCGTCAAAGCCGGAATAACATCCATAGCCAGTAACTGGATGATAATGCTTGATGTGATATAAGGACCTACACCAAGAGCGAAGATAGAGAACCGTTCCAACGCTCCCCCACCCAGCAGATTCATCATACCAATAATACTGTTATCGGTTACGCCTGCCAGCAATGCTTCCGTATCAACGCCCGGAAGCGGAATTCCCGCTCCCAGACGGAAGATAAACAGCATTGCGACTGTGAAGAGAATCTTCTTCCGAATGTCCTTATGTTTGAACATCGAAATCAAGTTCTTGATCATATTAGATCACCTCAGCTTTTCCGCCTGCGTTTTCAATAGCCTTAACTGCTGATTCAGAGAATTTGTTAGCCTTAACAGTCAATGCCTTGGTCAGTTCACCACCGCCAAGAACCTTTACACCGCCGTTGGCAACTTGTTTAACCAAGCCCATTTCAACCAGCAATTCCGGTGTTACGACTGTTTCAGCATCGAAGCCGTTCAATGCTTCAACGTTAACGATTGTGTATTCAACTCTCGTAAAGTTTGTGAATCCACGTTTTGGCAGACGTCTTGCCAATGGTGTCTGTCCACCTTCGAAACCTAAACGAACTCCACCGCCGCTACGTGCGTTTTGTCCCTTATGTCCCTTTCCGGACGTCTTACCGGTGCCGCTTCCTTGACCGCGGCCTAAGCGCTTCTTCGTGAAACGAGCGCCTTCAGTGTATGTCAATTCATGTAATTTCATGTTTGTTCCTCCTGATTACGCACGTACTTCTTCCGGTTTCAAACCACGAAGTTTAGCAACTCTGTTTAATGTCTTCATCTGGCTCAAGCCATCCATTGTAGCACGAACCATGTTAATAGCTGTACGGGAACCCAAGCACTTTGTCAGAATATCTCCGACACCTGCCAGTTCCAATACGGCACGAACTGCACCACCGGCGATAACTCCTGTACCTTCTGTAGCAGGGTGCATGAATACCTTACCGGCACCATATTCGCCTGTGATTTCATGAGGAATTGTTGTTCCTACCAAATCAACCTTAATGATGTGATTCTTAGCATCTTCTGTAGCTTTCTTGATTGCATCCGGTACTTCGTTTGCTTTACCTGTACCGAATCCGACTCTACCCTTCTTGTCACCGATGACAACAAGAGCTGAGAAGCGCATACGACGACCACCCTTTACAACCTTAGTAACGCGGTTGATCTTAACAACTCTTTCTTCGAATTCCTTCTCAGCGTTACGATCGTTTCTTCTTGGTCTACGATCATTATTTGGCTTGCGGTCATTATTCGGCTTACGTTCCATATTTGGTTTGTTTGCTTCCATTTTTGCGCCTCCTAGAAATCTAATCCGGCTTCTCTTGCTGCTTCAGCAAGTGCCTGGACACGTCCGTGGTAAACATAACCTCCACGGTCAAATACTACTTTAGTGATATTAGCGGCCAATGCACGCTTTGCAACTTCAGCACCAACTGCCTTAGCTGCTTCTACGTTACCACCGTTTGCCAATTTCATGTCTACTGATGAGCAGGCAACCAAAGTGGTCCCGTGAACATCATCAATGATCTGTGCATGAATATTTGCGTTTGAACGGAATACATTCAAGCGTGGGCATTCAGGAGTACCGCTGATTTTTGTACGAACACGTGTGTGACGACGTAATCTTTCAACATTTTTTGAAGTTTTCTTAAGCATTGTTCTCTCTCTCCTTTCCCACTACTTAGCAGATGTCTTTCCTTCTTTACGACGGATAACTTCACCCTTGTAGCAAATACCTTTACCTTTATAAGGTTCCGGCTTACGAACGGCGCGGATGTTAGCTGCCAATTCGCCAACTCTTTGCTTATCGATGCCCTTAACGACGATTTCCGTTGTGCTTGTGCATGAAACTTCTACGTCTTTGTCAAAAGTGATTTCAACCGGATGAGAATAACCGACATTCAAAGTCAGCTTGTTTCCGCTTACAGCAGCACGATAACCGATACCAACCAATTGCAAGGTTCTTTCGTATCCCTTGGATACACCTTCAACCATGTTATTGATCAAAGCACGGGTTGTACCATGCAACTGCTTTGTATGTTTTTCGTCATTAGGACGAACGACTGACAATACGCCATTGTCAACTTTAATGTCCATTAATGGACTGAATTGACGTGTAAGTGTTCCCTTGGAACCCTTTACAGTCACCTCATTGCCCTCAGTGATGGAAATTTCAACACCTTCAGGAATGGTAATCGCTTTATTACCGATACGTGACATTTTTCTTTTACCTCTTTCTTCTTACTTATTACCAAACGTAAGCAACAACTTCGCCGCCTACATGTTTAGCCTTGCATTCTTTGTCTGTTAGCATACCGCAAGAAGTAGACAGAATAGCAACACCTAATCCGTTCATTACGCGAGGCAGTTTGTCTGCCTGTGCATAAACACGTAAACCAGGTTTTGATACTCTCTTCAAGCCGCTAATGACTTTCTGGTTATTTGCTGCATACTTCAATGTAACAGTGATTGTCTTCTTGACATCACCTTCTACAGTGTAGTCAGCAATAAAACCTTCAGACTTCAAAATCTTTGCGATTTCAATCTTTTCTTTACTAGATGGGATTTCTACTGTTTCGTGATGAGCTTGCACTGCATTACGAATTCTAGTAAGCATATCAGCAATTGGATCTGTCATTTTGATATGTCCTCCTTATTACCAGCTAGCCTTCTTTACGCCAGGGATCTGACCCTTGTAAGCCAGTTCTCTGAAGCAAATACGGCACAGTTTATATTTACTTAATACGGAATGTGGACGTCCGCAGCGTTCGCAACGTGTGTAAGCTCTTGTAGAGAACTTTGGTGTACGTTTTTGCTTAATTTTCATCGATGTCTTTGCCATACGATTAGTCCTCCTACTTAGCGAAAGGCATGCCTAAGCCTTCGAGCAATGCCTTAGCTTCTTCATTTGTGTTAGCAGTCGTAACAAATACGATATCCATACCACGTACAATTGCTACCTTATCAAAGTTGATTTCAGGGAAAATAACCTGTTCCTTGATACCCATTGTGTAGTTACCGCGACCGTCGAATGATGTCTTGGAAACACCACGGAAGTCACGAACACGCGGCAATGAGATGTTGAACAACTTATCCATGAAGTCATACATGCGTTCACCACGCAATGTAACCTTACATCCAATACTCATACCTTCACGAAGCTTGAAGTTCGCAATGGACTTCTTAGCCTTTGTGATTACCGGCTTCTGACCGGTGATAGCCTGCATTTCGGCTACAGCTTCTTCCAAAGCCTTCGGGTTAGCAATTGCATCACCAACACCCATGTTCACTACGATCTTAACGACCTTAGGACATTGCATTACAGAAGTGTAGTTGAAACGACTCATCAAATCTTTTGATACAACTTCGTTGTACTTAACATTTAAACGATTCATTGTTTACCCTCCTATTTAATCTTTGTGTTGGTTCCCTTGTAAACCCGCACCTTATCGCCATTCTTTTCTGTCGTATATCCGACTCTGTATGCCTTCTTTGACTTGGAGTCATAAGCCATAACGTTGGATACATGAATTGGCATATTCTTTTCCACAATACCACCGTCCGGATTCTGTTGAGACGGCTTCATGTGTTTCTTAGCTACGTTGACACCTTCAACGATGACTTTTTCTTCTTTAGGCAAGCATTCCAGAACTTCACCGATGGTGCCTTTGTACTTACCTGTGATAACCTTAACGGTATCGCCCTTTTTAATCTTCATTGCGGCATCCTCCTATAATACTTCCGGTGCCAATGACACGATCTTCATATAGTCATTGTCACGCAGTTCTCTTGCTACCGGGCCGAAAATACGTGTTCCGACCGGAGACTTGTCATCTTTGATGATGACAGCTGCATTGTCGTCGAACTTGATGTAAGAACCGTTTGCACGGTGGATACCATACTTAGTACGAACGATAACGCACTTAACAACGTCACCCTTTTTAACGGTACCGTTTGGAGATGCAGCCTTAACAGCACATACTACTACGTCACCGATGGTTGCTGTTTTTCTCTTAGATCCGCCAAGACAACGGATAACTAACAATTCCTTTGCGCCGGAATTATCTGCTACTTTTAATCTGGTTTCGTTTTGAATCATAACTACTTCCTCCTAAAGTACAACAGCCTTTTCGACTACTTTCACTAAGCGGAATCTCTTGGTAGCGGATAACGGACGTGTTTCCATAATTTCTACCGTATCACCCGTCTTAGCTTCGTTCAGTTCGTCGTGAGCCTTGAATTTCTTAGAATAATTAACGCGTTTACCATAAACAGGGTGCATCTTAGATGTACTAACCTTAACAGTGATTGTCTTATCCATCTTGTCTGATACTACAACACCACGGTAAACCTTGCGGCTTGATCTTTCTTCCATCTTTTGATCCTCCTATCTTACTTGTTCAGCTCGCGTTCGGTTAAAACCGTCTTAATGCGAGCGATGGTCTTACGTACTGTCTTAATACGTGCAGGATTCTCTACGGATCCTGTTGCCTGCTGGAAACGTAAGTTGAATAGTTCTTCCTTCAATGCAACGATTTCAGATTCCAATTCAGCATTACTTTTTTCTCTGATTTCTTTAACGTTCATAACTATTCTTCTTCTCCTTTCCGAACAAACTTAGTCTTTACAGGAAGCTTGTGGGAAGCTAAACGGAATGCTTCGCGGGCGATTTCTTCATCGACACCGGCGATTTCAAACATTACGCGTCCAGGTTTAACAACGGCAACCCAACCTTCAGGTGCACCTTTACCACTACCCATACGTACTTCCAACGGCTTTTTCGTGATTGCCAAGTGTGGGAAAATCTTGATCCAGACTTGTCCGCCACGCTTCATGTAACGAGTCATCGCAACACGGGCAGCTTCAATCTGACGGTTTGATACGTAAGCACCGGACTCAGCTACCAAACCATATTCACCAAACACAACTTCGCGTCCGGCTTTTGTCTTACCTTCATAGCTTAATCTATGAGGTCTTCTGTACTTAGTTCTCTTAGGCATTAACATAATTATTCACCCTCCTTAGCAGCAACTGCTTCTTTCGCAACAGGAGCGTTCTGAGGACGGTTCGGGCGACGGTTCTGACGCTTCTTTCCATCCCTTGCAGGTAGCTTAGGAGCTTCCGGTTCCTTAACCATTTCACCGCGTAATACTTCACCGCGGCAGATCCAAACCTTAACACCCAAACGACCGTATGTTGTGTGAGCTTCTGCCAATGCGTAATCGATATCCGCACGGATGGTATGCAAAGGTGTAACACCTTCACTGTAACCTTCGCTACGAGCGATATCTGCGCCGCCCAAACGACCGGAAATCATTGTCTTGATACCCTTTGCGCCGGCCTTCATGGTTCTCTGGATTGCCTTCTTCTGAGCAGTACGGAAAGAAGCACGCTGTTCCAATTGTTCAGCAATGTTCTTAGCTACCAGGTAAGCATCCAGATCCGGATTGGCAATTTCCAGAACTCTGACATTCAGATTCTTGTCACCAACCATCTTTTCGATTTCTTTCTTTAATTTATCAACTGTCTGACCGTTTTCACCGATGACATGACCCGGACGAGCCGCACGGATGATAACGTCAACACGGTTTTTACCGGAACGTTCGATTTCTACACGGGAAATCATTGCACCCTTCAATTCTGCGTTTTCAAACAAGAATTTACGGATTTTAACATCTTCCAACAACAAGTCTGCATATGCGTCTTTACCTGCATACCATCTGGATTCCCAATCACGGATGATACCGACACGCATTCCGACCGGACTAACTTTCTGACCCATGTGTTAAACCTCCCTATTCTCTTTCGGCAACCACAACAGTGATGTGGCTTGCTCTTTTCAAAATCTGTGAAGCAGAACCTTTTGCACGAGGCATCCAGCGCTTCAATGTTACGCCGTCGTCAGCATAACATGCTTTTACATACAACTTGGATTCGTCCAAGTCATGATTGTTTGTTGCGTTGGCAACGGCACTCTTCAATACCTTACCAACAACCGGTGATGCTCCCTTCGGAGTGAACTTCAGGATTGCGGCAGCTTCCTTAACGTCCTTACCGCGAATCAAGTCCAGAACCAAACGAACCTTACGAGGAGCAATCCGTACATTTCTTACATAAGCTTTTACTTCCATGTCTAATTCCTCCTACTTACCAGCTTTTTTGTCTTCCGCATGACCGCCGAACTTACGAGTCGGAACGAATTCGCCCAACTTGTGTCCGACCATATCTTCGGTTACATATACAGGAACATGTTCCTTACCGTTATAAACCGCAAATGTATGTTCCAGGAATTGTGGGAAAATTGTTGAACGACGTGACCAGGTCTTGATGACTTCCTTCTTGCCGGCAGCGTTCAGTTTTTCAACCTTCTTCATTAAACTTTCGTCACAGAAAGGTCCTTTTTTAATACTACGAGACATTGATCACACCTCCTACTTTCCGTTGCGTCTGCGAACGATTAACTTGTTAGACGCATTTTTGCTCTTACGGGTCTTAACACCCATAGCTTTCTTACCCCAAGGGGTCATCGGGCTCTTACGTCCGATAGGTGTACGGCCTTCACCACCACCATGAGGGTGGTCAACCGGGTTCATAACAGAACCACGTACTGTCGGGCGAACGCCCATCCAGCGGGTACGACCTGCCTTACCGATGTTAACCAGGTTATGGTCACCGTTACCGACTTCACCAACGGTTGCACGGCAGACAGCCAATACTTTACGAACTTCACCGGAAGAAAGACGCAACGTAACGTAACGGCCTTCCTTACCAAGGATCTGAGCAGAACATCCGGCAGAACGTGCCAGTTGTCCGCCCTTACCAGGCTTCAGTTCAACGTTATGAACAACAGTACCTTCAGGCATGTTGCCCATTTCCAGACAGTTACCTGTCTTGATATCCGTGGTCTGACCGGAAACAACTTCCATTCCTACGGTCAAGCCCTTAGGAGCGATGATGTATCTCTTTTCACCATCTGCATAGTTCAGCAAAGCAATGTTTGCGCTGCGGTTCGGATCGTATTCGATCGTTGCAACCTTAGCAGGTACATTGTCTTTGTTTCTCTTGAAATCGATGACGCGGTACTGGCGCTTATGTCCGCCGCCCTGGTGACGGGTTGTGATTCTACCAAGGTTGTTTCTACCGCCCTTACTGTTTAATTGTTCAACCAACGAACGTTCCGGCTTGGAAGCAGTAATTTCTTCAAAGCTCAAAGATGTCATCCCACGACGACCAGGTGTCGTTGGCTTATACTTCTTAATTGGCATTTAAAATTTCCTCCTACGCACTTTTCGGGGAATCGCGTATCTCTCCCCATAATTGTTAACGGCGATTAGTCAAAGAAGTTAATGCTATCGCCTTCAGCCAGCTTAACGATGGCTTTCTTGATTCCGCCGACGGTACCTACATAACGGCCCATTCTCTTTTGTTTCTTAGGTGTATTAACCGTGTTTACACGAACAACCTTAACGTTGAAGATTTCTTCAACAGCCTGGCGGATGGCAACTTTGTTAGCGCTCTTCGCAACTTCGAAAGTTACACAATTCTGATCAGCTTGCAACGCCATTGTCTTTTCAGTAACAATTGGGCGGATGATAATATCTCTAGCGTTTGACATTATTCAAAAACCTCCTCAATTCTCTTAGCAGCTGTTTCTGTTGCTACCAACATATCAGCGTTTGCGATGTCAAGAGCACTCATGCCCTCAACAGTTGTCATCAATACATTCGGTAAGTTCCGGCATGCCAACCATGCATTGTCGAAATCTTCGGATGCATCAACTACGAACAATGTTTTCGCATCAAACTTGCATGCGTCCATCATTGCCACGAAGTTCTTTGTCTTAGGTGTTTCGAAATTAACGTTTTCCATAACGGTCAGACTGTTATCCAAAACTTTCTGAGACAACAAGGACTTCAAAGCCAAGCGACGAACCTTACGGTTCAGCTTGTAACCATAACTTCTTGGTGTTGGCCCGAATACGATTCCGCCGCCTCTCCATTGCGGAGCACGTGTAGAACCCTGACGAGCACGACCGGTACCTTTCTGACGGAACGGTTTCTTTCCGCCACCGCTTACTTCCGTACGACCCAAAGTATCATGTGTACCCTGGCGTAAAGAAGCTTGCTGCATTACCAATGCATCGAACATTGCTTGCTTGTTTGGTTCAATTCCAAATACAGCATCAGACAAATCGATTGTTCTTAATTCTGCACCTGTTTTGTCAATTACACGAACTGTTGCCATGTCCTAGTCCTCCTTTGCGCGGCTCAATAATTCCTTAGCCGGTACGTTTTTAACCGGTTTAACTGTTGTCTTAACAACAACCAAACCCTTTCTTGGTCCAGGAACATTACCCTTGATCAACAGGTAGTTGCCTTCAACGTCAACCTTGATAACTTCAAGATTCTGATTCGTTGTGGTGTAAGTACCTTCATGACCAGGCATTGCTGTGTTCTTGTTAATGTAACCGTTGTTACGTCCGATTGTAGCCAAAGAACCCTGATGTCTTGCGTTCTTGGAACCACCGTGAGTCTTAGGACCCATTGTTGCGTTGTTTCTTACAATCGTGGACTTGTAACCTTTACCTTTGGAAACACCTGTAACATCAACGATGTCGCCGGCATTAAAGATATCAACTTTAACTTCTGAACCCAAATCAAAGTTCATCATTTCTGCACCGCGGATTTCGCGAACGAACCGCTTCGGAGCAGTTTCGGCTTTCTTAGCATGTCCGATTTCAGCTTTTGTAGCTCTGGTTTCCTTAACGTCTTCGAAACCTAACTGGATTGCTTCGTAACCGTCATTTTCCATTGTCTTCTTCTGAAGTACAATGTTTGGAGTTGCCTCAACAACAGTAACAGGGATTAACACACCGTCTGTTGTAAACACTTGAGTCATGCCAAGTTTTCTTCCTAAAATACCCTTCATACTTGTCACCTCCAATTAAAGCTTGATCTCGATGTCAACACCGCTTGGCAATTCCAATCTGCTCAATGCATCGATTGTTTCTGCCGTCGGTCCGACGATTTCGATCAATCTCTTGTGTGTTTTGATTTCGAACTGTTCACGAGAGTCTTTGTACTTGTGTACTGCACGAAGAATCGTGATCACTTCTCTTTCGGTTGGCAGTGGAACAGGTCCGACTACCTTTTTAGCACCATGTTCCTGTGCTGCTCTTACAATTTTTTCGCTTGCAGCATCCAGACTTCTGTGCTCGTACGCTTTTAATCTGATTCGTACTGAATTCTTTGCCATGGAAATCCTCCTTTTTCTCGCCTATATCCATGATAGACATCCGCTCCATGCGAATCACCCGGCAGTTCTCACCAACCATGACAACGTGTCTCGGTGTGCCGACAACCTCGCACTTCATTGCGGTCCGCTAATAATACTACTACAAAGCGGTATCGTTTGCAAGTACTTTTTTTCTTTTCACATAAAAACAGGCAAATCTCATAATCTGCCTGTTTATCAATACTTTTATTACTTTGTGATTACCGGATTTTATTGTAAACACCCAGCGCAAAGTTATACATAGCATACATGAACGGATGAATCACATAATCGAATTCTCCCAGCAACCGGACCACTTTTCCATGGAATCCGCGCTTGATTTCGTAAACACCGTACATCGGATCCTCCTTGTTCAGATTATCCCCGATGCCATAGAAATTGTACCGGCTGTACCCTTCGCTGACCGCTTTGCGGATCATATCGGCATGCAATACATACTGCCCGCCGAAGTCCAGAAGTTCTTCCTCATTGCCCCCGTACAGATTCAGGATTTCATTCCCCCACAAGAAGTAACACGCACAGCTTAAGTCAATCCGGTGTCCGTAGTTCGCAATCAGATTTTCCACGTCTCCCATGAGTTGTCTGGACTTATCCAGATTCACTGTTGCTTCCTTCAGTTGTCCGTCAAACTTGGTTCCTTCCGGCTTTTCCATCTTCTTTGCATATACTTTATCATACGTAGCCTGTGCTTTATCCAGACGCTGCTGAATGCTTTCCTTATATTTATCCACATCCATGACCGCCATCCGGTAAACCATTTTCCCTTCTTTCGCAAACGCGTTATACATCGTCTGGTAATATGCCAGGGAACGGTCCACAAAACCTCTGCGTACCGATGTCTTTTCCAGAATCGCCTTGAACCGCGGCAACTGGTCATACGTCAGTTCTTCGATTTCAATCGCATTCTTCAGGCCGGTTTTGATACTGTTCTTTACATGCTTGTGGTACAGACTTTCGATTTCCTCAATCGATCTTCCTTCAAACGGCAGGACAAAGATGGTATGAATCATCGTCGTTTTCGCCGAACCGTCCTTACGCGTCAGATAAGTATATCCCAGTTTTTTCATCCGGTTTTTAATGGAACTGTTGTCATAACCGCCTTCCACAACGTTCCCGTCCAGATCCAGTTCCTTTTCATCCACATACGGATCCACTTTTAAGAAAATACCGTTGTTCTTCTTCACAAAATCCACAATACCCCTGGTAAAGAATTCCAGCAGTGCATCATCGTAAAAATCAATCAGGAACCCACGCGGAGAATAATAAAACTTAAACACTCTGACAGCTGTCTTATGCAACAGAAGACACGCTGCCAGAATCGTACCGTTTTCTTTGACACCGACAAAATCATAACCCCAGCCGTTGGAGGATTTTACTACACCCCAGTTGGAAGACTGATGGAAATTCCCCAACGGGTGCGCTTCGGAAAACGCGTTGAATTCTTCCTTTGTTAATTGTACAAATTCCATACTACCACCTCTTCAATAACTCCGGCAATTCCGACAGCTGTGAAATCACAGGTACGTCATCACCGACTTCAAAATCCCATTCGTATCGTTTGACCCACACCGGATGCATCCCGCTGTTGATGGCACCGATGACATCCAGTTTCGGATTATCGCCCACATATACGCATTCCTCGCACGTTACGCCTAAATCGGCTGCCGCCTTTTCAAAAATCCGCTGATCCGGTTTATGAATACCGATTTCTCCGGATACCAGCGTATATTCAAACTCATCCTTAAACGGTAAATGCGAAATCTTGTTGTACTGGGTATACACCGTACCGTTACTTAACAAACCGACCCGATACGTCTTTTTCAATTCCAGAATAACCGCATACGCATCTTCAAACGGATATACACAATCCCCGCTGTGAACTTCCCAATACGCATTCACTTCGGCAGCCGTCCGCTTCAGATGGTATTTTTCCACATACTTCTCAAACGTAAGGTCCCGCTTCGTATGACCGTTTTCATCCCAGGCAATGATATCCCGTACCATCTGTTCGTACGTTTCATCCTTCACGGGATGGTCAATCAGCACCTGCTGACGCACCGTTTCTTCAAAAAACCGCTGACGGTCAATGATGGTATTATCCATATCAAATAAAACTACTTTGACGGACATGGGATTACCTCCAGTACTTCTTCTATCTTATATATATGCGGAACTCCTTCCAGATCGCAAGGGATACTGTCATCTCTCCAGATATAAACCGGGGTCATACCGACCGCCTTGCTGCCATAAATATCCTTCGGAATGTTATCCCCGACATAATACGCTTCTTCCGGCAGACAACCGATTCGCCGGCATCCTTCCAGATACAACGCAGGATCCGGTTTTCTCAGTCCGACATCCCCGCCGATCAGAATCATATCTACAATTTTATCCAGGCCGGCAGCCTTTACCTTCGCTTTCTGAACGCTGCTCATCCCATTGGTAATGATGCCTACCTTATAATACTTCTGCAACGTACGGAGAACAGTCTCAGCCTGTTCAAACAATACCGTATGCAAAGGAAACTCCTTCACCCAGACTTCTTCCGTCTGCACTCTTACCCATTCATCCGAAAGGCCGAACGCTTTCGCCGCTTGGCCAAACACAAGGGCTTTCGGGGTATCCCCGTTATCGTCAATCTCCCACATCAGATCAAACATTCTCTGACGATCTTCCTCAGAACCATCCGGTAGTGCCCGTTTCACGATAACACGGTACATACTCTGAGCAGCCGCAACCCGGTCAATCAAGGTATTATCCATATCAAACAATACGGTTGTTTTCTTCATAGGAACTCCCCTTTAACCGCTATATTATAGCATACAACACAGAAAAAGGACTTGCGATTGCAAGTCCTTTGTTGTTTCGTTAATGCTTTGGATTGATTAAGCGTCAATCTTTGTAACGTTTCCGGAACCAACTGTACGTCCGCCTTCACGGATGGAGAACAATGTACCTTGTTCAACAGCGATCGGGTGAATCAATTCAACAGTCATTTCTACGTGGTCACCAGGCATAACCATTTCAACGCCTTCAGGCAATGTGATTACACCGGTAACGTCTGTTGTACGGAAGTAGAATTGAGGACGATAGTTACTTACGAATGGAGTATGACGTCCGCCTTCTTCCTTTGTCAATACGTAAACCTGAGCTTCGAATTTTGCATGTGGTTTAACACTACCCGGCTTAGCCAAGCATTGACCACGTTGGATTTCCTGACGGTTTACACCACGCAACAATGCACCGATGTTATCGCCGGCTTGAGCCAAATCCAAGGTCTTACGGAACATTTCAAGACCGGTAACAACCGTCTTACGTGTATCACGGATACCTACGATTTCAACTTCTTCACCCAACTTGATTTGTCCACGTTCTACACGACCTGTAGCAACGGTACCACGACCGGAAATTGTCATAACGTCTTCTACAGCCATCAAGAAAGGCTTATCAACGTCACGAACTGGTTCAGCGATGTAAGCATCAACTGCGTCCATCAATTCATCGATGCCGCCAACCCATTGAGGATCGCCTTCACCGGCTTTCAAAGCAGAACCGCGGATAACCGGGCAGTTTTCTCCGTCGTAACCGTATTCAGACAACAAGTCACGAACTTCCATTTCAACAAGGTCGATCAATTCTTCATCGTCAACCATGTCGCACTTATTCAGGAATACAACCATTGAAGGGATACCAACCTGGCGACCCAACAAGATATGTTCACGAGTTTGAGGCATTGGTCCGTCAGTAGCAGCAACTACCAAGATAGCGCCGTCCATCTGAGCAGCACCGGTGATCATGTTCTTAACATAGTCAGCGTGGCCCGGGCAGTCTACGTGTGCGTAGTGTCT
>JABUSI010000100.1 GCA_021442745.1 Erysipelotrichaceae bacterium
AGGAGGCAAATGACATGATTCCAAAAGATCCGATGATGCTTTTGAGTTATGTAAACACACAGTTACGGGATACGTATCCGTCTTTGGAAGATTTCTGTAATACGGCTGACGTTTCGGAAGAAGAAATCACAGAGTCACTGAAGAATCTGGGATATGTGTATGATTCCGAACTCAATAAGTTTGTGCGGCATTAGACTGGAAAACAAGAGACTATCGTTGTATAGTATTAGCGTAAATGAAAGGTATTAGGTAAGAAAAGTATGAAAAAACCTGTTGTGTTGATGATTTTAGACGGATATGGTTTATCAGATGAAACAACCGGAAATGCGATTGCGATGGCAAAGACGCCGGTTATGGATCATTTGATGGCAACCTGTCCATGGAAAAAAGGTAATGCGTCCGGATTGTTTGTCGGTTTACCTGACGGACAAATGGGAAATTCGGAAGTCGGCCATATGAATATGGGTGGCGGAAGAATTATTTACCAGGATCTGACATTAATCACAAAATATATTCAGGACGGTGTATTCTTTGAAAACGAAGAACTGTTAAGAGCGATTAATAACTGTAAGGAACACAATTCCGATTTGCATTTGTGGGGTTTGTTGAGTGACGGTGGTGTACACTCTCACAATACACACCTGTACGCATTACTGGAAATGTGCAAGAGAGAAGGATTGGAAAACGTGTACATCCATCCGTTCTTTGACGGAAGAGACACACCTCCTGCATCCGGTAAAGGATATCTGGAAGCTTTGGTTGCCAAGACAAAGGAAATCGGTGTAGGTACCGTTGCAAGTTTGTCAGGACGTTATTATGCGATGGACCGTGACAATAACTACGATCGTATCCAGATGGCATATGATTCCCTGGTTTTAGGAACCGGTGTGCAGGCTACGGATTGCATTCAGGCAATGCAGGATTCCTATGACAAGGGTGTAACGGATGAATTCGTATTACCGACAGTAATTACTGATGAGAACGGAAAGCCGTTATCATTGGTTAAACCGAACGATTCCGTAATCTTCTTCAACTTCCGTCCGGACAGAGCAAGAGAAATCTCCCGTGCATTCTGTTTCAAGGATGAAGATATGGCTGCTGTCGAAGGCAGTGCCGAAGATACAAAGTGTATCAAGTATCTGAAGAGAGCAAACGGATATATGCCGTTGGTATACGTATGCTTCAAGGATTATGACGAAAAGATTCCGAATAAGTATGTAGCGTTCAAAAAAGTGGAAATCACAAATACCTTTGGTGAATATCTGGCAGAAAAGGGTCTGAAGCAATTGCGTCTGGCAGAAACGGAAAAGTATGCTCATGTAACATTCTTCTTCAACGGTGGTCTGGAAGCACTGAACGAAGGCGAAGACCGTATTCTGATCAATTCTCCTGCAGTAGCAACTTATGATTTGAAACCGGAAATGAGCGCTTTGGAAGTCAGTGAAAAACTGAACGAAGCTATCCGGGAAAAGAAACATGATGTAATCATCGTGAACTTCGCTAATCCGGATATGGTCGGTCATACAGGTGTCATTGATGCTGCCGTAAAGGCAATTGAAACCGTAGATGCTTGTGTCGGTTCCGCAGTGGAAGCACTGAAGGAAGCGGACGGCGTTATGTTTATCTGTGCCGATCACGGTAATGCCGAACAGATGATTAATACGGCAACAGGGCAGCCGCATACGGCGCATACAACCAATCCGGTACCGTTTATCCTGGTAAATCACGATGCAGGTGTCGGACTGAAAGATGGCGGTCGCTTGTGCGATATTATCCCGACCTTACTGGATATCATGGGGCTGGAACAACCGAAGGAAATGACAGGAGAATCCCTGCTTGTAAAATAAGAAATGAGCACTTCATCGGAAGTGCTTTTTCTATGCAAAAGTGTTAAGATACTAACGGTGATGATATGGTTTATGTGGATCTTGTGACAGGCTTTCTGGGAGCAGGTAAGACAACATTCATAAGACAGTATACAAAATATCTTGTCGGTCGGAATGAGCGTGTAGGAATCGTAGAAAACGACTATGGATCTATCAATGTGGATGCATTGCTGCTGCAGGATCTGGTATCGGATGATGTACGTCTGGAAATGGTTGCCGGCGGATGTGATAATGACTGTTACCGAAGAAGACTGAAGACAAAGTTGCTGACGTTGGCTTTACAGGGATACAGCAGAATACTCGTGGAACCTTCAGGGATTTTTGATGTGGAAGAGTTCTTTGATATTTTGCAGGAAGAACCGTTGTATGAAAGAGTACAGATTCACAATGTGATAACGGTAGTGAACGCAAATCTCGGCAGGTTATCCGAACAATCCGGATATCTGCTGGTATCTCAGATTGCCAATGCCGGAAAAGTTGTTTTCTCTTTCTGGGACAATCAGAATCCGCGTGAACTGATGGACATCATCAATGGATATCTGAAACAACAGCGCTGCGGAAGACAACTGACACAAGAGGATATCGTATGCCTGCCGTTTGAAAACTATACGTCTTTGATTTTTGACAGCCTGAACCATGCGGGATATCACACGTACTCCTACGAGCGTCAATATGACGATTCGGTATATACATCTTTGTTTTTTATGAATCATAACGTACAGGATATCCGGAAAACAGTAGGGAATTTGTTTTCGGACGAATTTTGCGGACGTGTGATCCGAATCAAAGGATGTTATTGTTCGGACGAAGTATGGTATGCAGTGAATGCAACAAAAGACATGTTACGCATTCATCCGATGAAAAACGGACAATCGGTACTGATTGTCATCGGGGAACAACTGGACGAATCCGTAATCAGTCAGTATATTCCCGCAGAGTATTCTACCTTACAAGTCAATCAAAATAGTAATACAGGCTCCGAATAGGAGCCTTATTTGCTGATTCTGTATAAAACTTTCGTGGAAAGCTGTGTAGCTTTTAACAAGCGGAGTTCTGTAAATTTGAGTACGAAACTTCGAACGGTAGCATAGGCGACGTTTCCGTAATCTTTTTCCAGTTGCTTGGTTGTAAAAGATTGCGTTCCGTAAGCAGATACAACAAAGTCCCACAGTAATCTTTCTTTATTTGTAAAAAGATGCGAGTCCGTTTCGGTATAGCGCTGAATGACGGATTTCGGTTGATAACTTTGGTTGTAAAGCGAAGTGTGAAAAAACTGAACAAACGGAGTCGAATCAATTCGTAAGGAAACGTTGTAATTCGATTCAATCAGAGTATACGATGCGTGATACTCTTCTTCGTATTCCAGAATTCTTCCCGAAAACGGTACACAGACAGCGGAAAGAAATCCATTTTGTATCAGATACCACAGGTGAACAAGACGTGCAAGAATGCCGTTGTGTTTCCGGTAAAGAACAGCGTAATGCAGGATTGCAGCCGTTGTCAGTTCTTCATATGGGGACTCATTAATAAAAGCAAGAATCTCTTCACAGTTCCAGTTGACGGGTGGTACCGCATAGACAAGGTTGTATAGGGTATACAACGACTCTTTTGTAATTGTGTTGGATAAATCGGAAATAAACATCAGTGCGTTGTATACGGCACAAATTCGTAACTCTTCCTTGTTGCAGGCTTTCTTTCCGTGAATCATGGTATGGATGGTATCTTTATCGGTTGTGATTTTTTCCAGAAGTAATGTGCAATAGATTTCATCAATCAAAGCGGATTCTTTCATGCAAGATTCTGTTTCCGCAGAATATGCTTTTATAATCCGGAAGTTTTTGGTTACGTAATCATCCAGATAAATCATCGGTGATTGATTGACGTCTGTAAACGGCAACCGGTGTACAAACAGATCATCTGTTATTGATAAATACTCCATAAAATCGTTATACTTCCGAATCATAAGACCGAATTGGTACAAATCTTTGTCTGTTCTGATACTGTGGTATCGTCGTATGTCCATAATTTTCTCCGTATTGATAGTAACTGATACATAAATTATAACATTTTGATTGATAAAGAGAAGAAAAGCCGATACACTTGATGTGGAAAAGTGAGGAATCGATATGTTGCAGACGAAGGACTTACTGTTACGTGAAATACGGCTTGATGATTCGGATGATTTGTATGAGATCCGTCATAATCCGTTGTCACACGAATATACGGACACCGTACCGGACCAAACGACAGAGGATACGAAATCCTATATCCGGAAGATGATCTCCGGTACCGAGGCAAACAAGTGGTATCTGTGGGTAATCGAATTCAATCAGAAAGTAATCGGAAGTATCAGTGTATGGAATATACAAGGATCCTGCGCGGAACTGGGATACGGATTGCATCCGGATTACTGGGGAAGAGAATATATGAAACAGGCACTGGAAGCCGTATGCGATTATATTTTTTCTCATACGGGCATCTCGGTATTGGAGGCGTATACCGAAGAACATAACAAGAAATCCATCCGGTTACTGAATAAATGCAATTTTGAAAAAGTAAACGAAGTGGATGATCAGGGGTATTTTCATGACCGTGTATATCACATGTGGGTATACAAAACGGAAAAGAAAAGGTAAACAACGGGAACACGCAGTGTTTCCCTTTTTTGTAAGTTTGTTACAGAAATGTTACCGGGATGGTTTTCTATCCAACAATTCCGTTATATAATTTATAATGTTTTTTTGTGGAGGAGCAATATGAATAAACGCTGGCAACGATTCGATGAAAAAGCAGGAAAAAAGAACGCAAGACAAGCGGTGTCTTGCATTATGCGGGTGATGTTATGAGTTATGACAGATACACTTCACCGCTGTCCGAACGCTATGCATCCAAAGACATGCAGTACATTTTCTCTCAGGAAATGAAGTTTAAAACGTGGAGAAAACTGTGGATAGCGTTGGCTGAGTCAGAACAGGAATTAGGTCTGGATATAACAGATGAACAAATTTCCGAGTTGAAGGAACATGCGGAAGACATTAACTACGAAGTCGCAAAACAACGGGAAAAAGAAGTACGGCACGATGTTATGAGCCATGTATATGCGTATGGCGTACAATGTCCGAATGCCAAAGGGATTATCCATCTGGGGGCAACCAGCTGCTATGTCGGTGATAATACGGATATTATTGTGATGAAACAAGCATTAGAGCTTGTCCGTAAGAAACTGGTTAACGTGATTGCGAAAACTGCGGATTTTGCGGAAAAATATAAAGAGTTACCGACGTTAGGGTTTACACATTTTCAGCCGGCACAACCAACTACGGTCGGTAAAAGGGCAACCTTGTGGCTGCAGGATTTCTGCAGTGATCTGGACGATCTGGAATACGTTACTGCATCTTTGAAACTCCTGGGTTCCAAAGGTACTACCGGAACGCAGGCAAGTTTTCTGGAATTGTTTGACAACGATTATGAAAAGGTAAAAAAACTGGATGAACTCATTGCGAAAAAAATGGGCTATGAAGCCTGTTATTCGGTCAGCGGACAGACATACAGCCGTAAGGTTGACAGCCGTGTGGTAAACGTATTGTCCGGTATTGCTCAGACAGCACATAAATTAAGCAACGATATCCGCTTGCTGCAACATCTGAAGGAAGTGGAAGAACCGTTTGAAAAAAATCAGATTGGTTCCAGTGCGATGGCATACAAGAGAAATCCTATGCGTTCGGAACGTATAGCATCCTTATCCCGCTATGTGATGGCGGATGCGTTGAACCCGGCGATTACTGCCAGTACGCAATGGTTTGAACGGACGCTGGATGACAGTGCAAACAAAAGACTTTCCATTCCTGAAGCTTTTCTGGCAATCGACGGAATACTTGATCTGTGTCTGAATGTAGTAGATGGCCTGGTTGTATACGAGAAGGTAATCTATAAACATTTATTGAACGAACTGCCGTTTATGGCTACCGAAAACATAATGATGGATGCCGTGAAAAACGGTGGTGACCGCCAGGAATTGCATGAGCGTATCCGTGTTTTGAGTATGGAAGCCGGAAAGAATGTCAAAGTAAACGGTCTGGATAACAACTTATTGGAATTAATCAGTAAAGACGAATCCTTCGGGTTGTCTTTGGAAGAATTGGAACAGTGCATGGATCCGGTAAAGTATATCGGCTGTGCAGCATTACAAACGACGGATTATCTGAATAACGTGGTGTACCCGTTATTGGATAGTTATAAAGATGAACTCGGTTTAACCGTGACAATCAGTGTGTAAAGGAGACAGGAAACATGATTAAAGCTGTAGTAGGCGCCAACTGGGGCGATGAAGGAAAAGGTAAGATTACGGATTTGCTGGCACAGGAAGCAGATATTATCGTACGGTTCCAGGGAGGAGCCAATGCCGGTCATACCATTAAGAATCACTATGGTAAATTTGCGTTGCATACTTTGCCTTCCGGTGTATTCTATGATCATACAACAAGCATTATCGGAAATGGTGTGGCACTGAATATTCCGGTATTGGTCAATGAAATCAAATCCATTACAGACAAAGGCGTTCCGACACCGAAAATTCTGGTTTCCGATCGCTGCCAGATTGTAATGCCGTATCATATTCTGTTCGACCAGTATGAAGAAGAACGGCTGGGAAAGAATGCGTTTGGGTCCACTAAGAGCGGCATTGCACCGTTCTATTCCGATAAGTATGCGAAAATCGGATTCCAGGTAAATGAATTATTCGATGATGAATTACTGAAAAGCAAGATTGCCAACGTATTGGAAACCAAGAACACGTTACTGAAGTATATGTATAACAAGCCGGCAATTAATCCGGAAGACCTGCTGAATACGTTGCGTGAATACCGTGATATGATTGCGCCATACGTCTGTGATACTTCCGCATATCTGTATCAGGCAATCAAGGAGAACAAAACGATTTTACTGGAAGGGCAGTTAGGTACGATGAAGGATCCGGATCACGGAATTTATCCGATGGTTACCAGTTCATCTACATTGGCGGCATACGGGGCAATCGGTGCCGGTGTACCGCCATATGAAATCAAGCAGATTATTACCGTATGCAAGGCATACAGCTCTGCGGTAGGTGCCGGTGCGTTTGTATCTGAGTTATTTGATGAAGAGGCAGAAGAACTGCGTCGGCGCGGAGGTGACGGAGGTGAATACGGTGCAACAACCGGAAGACCGAGAAGAGTCGGCTGGTTTGACTGTGTCGCAAGTAAGTACGGATGTCGTTTGCAGGGAACAACAGACGTTGCGTTTACCGTTCTTGATGTGCTGGGATATCTCAAAGAGATTCCGGTATGTGTCGGATATGAAATTGACGGGGAAGTGACGACGGAATTCCCGGTAACTTCCAGACTGGAAAAAGCAAAACCGGTATACAAAGTGTTACCGGGATGGTGCTGCGATATTACCGGTATTACGAAATATGAAGAGTTACCGGAAAATTGTCGGAATTATATCGAGTTTATCGAACAACAGATCGGATATCCGGTTACCATGGTATCCAACGGCCCTCGCAGAGAAGATATTATTTACAGAACAAGTAAGCTGAAATAAAAAAACCGGAGTCATCCGGTTTTTACTTTTGCAAGGTGATATCTGTAAAGATTCCCCATTTCGGTCCTTTGTAAGATGTACCTCTTGTGGAACTGCAATCGGTATCTGCTGAGAAACGAACTGTCTTGATGGAATTGAAAATGTTTCCGCTCAATGAGAATCCGGTTAACGGGATTACCGTATTTCCGTTTTTGTATAAGGCTAACCGTACTTCACCACCGAAATATCCGCTGGATTGTTCCAGCTGCGGTGCCGAGAAGTTACAGATTTCAATATGTGGCTGATTAAAATATTCGTCGTTTACAGGCTCATAGCCGCTTATAACGAAACAAGGGTATTGTCCTGTAACAGTATCCTGATTCAGATATGTACCGGTCTTTAAATCGCCCCAGAGAGATACAGCTTTTCCTTTTTCGACGATTGTTGTTTCCGTTAACGGATAACCGTGAGCGTCTACCGGTCTGCCGGTCAGACATCCTTCTTCCATACCTTTCATCGTAACGGTAAACGGGTTTTCGGACAGTATATCGTTTACCGAATAGTGATTGGAATGATAGAACGTACTGCGGTAGTTGAGTTCTTCCGCAAATGCGTTCATAAACATGGCAAACATATCACCTTTTATATAAACCGGTGTATCTGACGGAATATCCGTATCGGCGAGTTTCTTTGCGTTGGCGCGGTACTTTACATAATGCAAAGCTTCTTCAATATCTTTGGTAATCTGTTCATAACACAAATCGCTTCGACGGGTGGAATAATACAATTCCACTTCTTCTTTACCTTTGTAGGTCGGAATGGTTTCAATGAAATAGGAATAGTTGTTGTATCTGGCATCCACACCGTTGGAATTGATGAAGTGCGTTGTTTTGGTGTCAACAAAGATTTCCGTAGCGTTCAATGATTCGTTTTCTTCTGTTTTTGCGCGGAAAACAGCTTCGGCTACGTTTTTCAGAATTTCATCATCAGATACCGGAAGCAGCGTTACGGAATCCAGAGGCTTTTGATACGGTGTTAACGGGTATTGTGGATTCAATGCCAGTTTTGCCTTGGATAATGTGGATTCAATCTTATCGTGAATGGTTTGTTCGGTGTCAGCAGCAATGACATTGAAAGAAGAAGTGCCTTTCTTGTCGTCAATGTTGACATACAGATTGCAGGAAAGACTTGTTGTATCGTTGGAACGCAATGTTTCCAGCTTATCAAAAACGTAATAGGCTTGTTTGCTTGTCTGTGTAATTTCTGTGATTTCGTATTCATTGACAGCAGTATTGTTTTTGATCAACTGTTCGATTTGTCTGATGTTCATCATCCTAATTTAGCCCTCGCTTTCAAATGCGGTCCGCCATCGGCTACGTATACCCATTCTTTACAGCCTTTTCCGCACATACCCATACCATGTACTTCCAATTGATCGGAAACCATGGTAATGCTTCCCAGTAATTCCGTTACCGAACCGGAAATAACAACCGGAGCAACGATTTTGCCGGTAAATTTACCATTACGGATTTCCAGACCGTAAGCTGCGGTACATTGAATCTGCCAGTTCTTCGGATCTTCCATACCGTTATCCGTATTGCACAGATAATATCCGTAATCGATGGATGCAATCATGTCATCCAGTTTATCCTTGCCGGGTTCAAAGAACGTATTGGTCATCCGGGTATAAGCTTTCCGGTCAAATCCCTGACGTCTGCCGTTTCCGGTAGGCTCCGTACCTAATTGATAGGCACTGAGGGCATCGCTGATGCCGGTCTGTAAGATACCGTCTTTGATAATCTGCGTGTCATGTGCCAGAATGCCGTCATCATCAAAAAAGTAGGAAGCGGCTGAGATGCAGGATGCTGCACCGTCACGCATATTGACAACCGGCGATGCCACATACTTGCCTACATAATCCTTCGCTTTTGCGCGATTCTTCACAAACATATCCATTTCAACACCATGACCGAAAGCTTCGTGAGCAATCAGTCCGGAAATACTCGGGTCTGTAATGACGTCATAAACACCCGGTTCAATTGCGGTAGCATCGAGTAAATGAAGAGCTTTTTCGGCAATTTCTTCTTTCATAGAGGATAGTTTTGTTAGAGTAAGAAGCGTATCACACTCGGCAGCGGTACCAAAATACTGCTGAATGGTCTGACCGTCACGGACAACGGCAACGGCAGCGGCATTATTCCACTCGTAAAACTGGTCCAGTACACGCTTGGAAGATACGAAAACGGAACTTGTTTCCCGATGAACATACATGGTATGTACCATGATAATTCGTGAGTCATAATCCTGAAGATAGTTGCGTACTTCTGTTAAGCGTTGCATTACCTCTTCATCCGGTAATACGTGTAAATCCTCACGTTCGAAAGATTTTACCAGCGGTTGTTCTTCCATAAGTCTGACTTTGACATAACCGGTTTGATAGTGGTTCATGCTGATGTGTTCTTTTATGTTTTCAACAGTTAATCCTGCCACATCGTTGCAGGAATATTCTTTGAAGCAGGTTCCGTCATATACTTTAATCACGAATCCGCAATCGTCTTCGGATTCACTGACAGCACTTTCCCTGGTAGATGAAATGACTTTCTTGGACTTGGAATAGCTGCCTAAAACGGATACGTAGACATATTCCTTTTCCAATTCATTGACCAGATCGATACAAACCTGTTTCCGGTCTTTTAAAAATTGATTCAATGACATTTTTTTACCTCCGCTTGTACCATTTTACAACTTTGTTACAGACTTGAAAAGAAAGAAGGTACCCGTATGAATTTTACGTATAAACCGTTACGGACAAAAAGGTTGTTAATCAGAAAAATGGATGATTCGGATAGCAAAAAAACGGCGATTTTACTGTCGAACAGACAAGTTACGGAAATGTATATGGTTCCGGATTATAATTCGGCAGAGGGTTATATGGATCCGGGATGTAAAATCGCAGGGATGTCCCCTGATGAAACCCGGTTTGTAAGAGGCATCTTTCTTGATGATATACTGATTGGGATAATACATGATGTGGAAATCAGTGACTATGTGGAATTGGGCTATGTGTTGAATCCGAAATATTGGAATCAAGGGTATATGAGTGAAACGCTGAACGAGTGTATCCGGTATCTGTTTGCGTACGGTATCGGTAAAGTACGTGCAGGGGTATTTGAGGAAAATACGGCAAGTATCCGGGTGATGGAAAAGTGTAATATGAAAAGGATTCCGACAGAGGAAAGTATCATATACCAGGGTATAACTCACGAAGTGATATATTATGAAATCGAAAAGGTATGATATACTAATTACCTAAGGAGAGTTGAGTTATGAAACATATTTTAATTGATGCAGATACCGGGATTGATGACAGCGTGGCGATTTTGTACGCGCTGAAATCACCGAATATACACGTGGAAGGAATTGTTACATGTTTCGGAAATTCGGGAGCCGTACAGTCTGCAGATAACAGTTTGCGTCTGGTAAAGATTTCGCATTGCGGATACCACGTACCTGTTGTAGTTGGTTCAAATCTGTCAATTGACGGCGAATACGAAGAAGGACAGCCGGATATTCACGGAAGAAACGGAATCGGTAATGTGCAGTTGCCGGAACCGGACTATCCTGCACTGGATGTTGATCCTTCCGATTTTATCATTCAGAAGGCAAAGGAACTGGATGGAGAACTGATTATTGTATCAACAGGAAGAATGACGAATCTGGCAAATGCGTTGATGAAAGAACCGAAGTTGCCGAAAATGGTAAAAAAACTTGTCTCCATGGGAGGCAGCTTGCACGTACCGGGTAATGTCAGTGAACATGCGGAAGCTAATATTTACGGAGATGCCAGAGCGGCAGATATGGTTATGAGAGCAGGGTTCAACATGCTGCTGGTAGGACTGGATGTAACCACCAAGACATTCATGACACAGGAAGTCATCGATAAGACGAGAAAACATGTGCGTGAAGACTGTGTAGACAGTCTGAATTATATCGAACAGGCACTGCAGTTCTATTTTGATTTCCATCGAAGAGGGGAAGGTATGCTGGAAAAGAGCTTTACCCATGACCCGCTGGCAGTTTTACTGGCAGAAGATCCGACTTTAGGAATTTACGAAATGATAAGGGCATCCGTGGAGTATAAAGCGGAAGACTATAAGGGAAAGATTCTGACGGATTTCCGGTTCCATCCGGATTACAATCATGAAGCAATCGCCTATTGTATCCAGGTAAACAGTGACAAGGCAATCCGAAGATTATTCAGTGTATTCCAGAAGTAAGAAAACCGAGCAATTGCTCGGCTTTCTTTTTATTCTTACTTAATCTTTATTTATTAGTCAAAATCCGGAACGACATACCATCTTGCGTAAATAACATCACCGTCATCTACCTGAACCATATCGAATTTGCAGAAGAATTCTCCTTCAATTTCGTTTTCCAGTTCGTTTCCGTCCTTGTCCGTTAACCACCAGGTTACGCCATCGTTCAGAGTATCTGCAATATGTCCGTCGATGTTGCAGACAAACATAGCGAATTGTTCTTCTTCCGTAATCAATCCGGCTTCAAACAAAGCGTTTCTTAAGGATTGCCCCGGAGTAACCGTCAGTTCATACGGATACTCGGTTCCGTCTTCTTCCACCAGGATGAAGGAAGCGTGCGCCATGTTGTCTTCAACCGGTGTATTGGATTCTTCGGAAGGTTGTTCTTTTGAACCACAAGCCGTCATAGTCAGAGCCAATAAGACTGCCAAAAGTATTGTAAATAATCTTTTCATAGTATTTCCTCCTGTATCTATGTCATAATGATACTATTTTTGAGAAAATAGTCAAATGTAAATCATTGAATATTTAATATTATTACGAAATACCGTATCTTTTTGTTTTTTATAATGATAAAATATTCTTACAATGAGAATATTTGGAGGTAATTATGAACAAAGTTACAGATCAATACAAAGATTTGCTGGTTTTTTTTGCGGAAAGCACAACAAGTACCTGTGAATACATTTTGTTTGATTTAAGTCTGCAAGACTTTCCGGTAGTTATGCATATTAACAAAAGAGAGGGAAACCTGAAATGTGCACGCCGTTTGCTGAATACGGCATTGCAAAACGAAAAGATTATAAAAGCCGGGAAACTGACCAGAAGGTTTGAAACAAACGATTACGGAAAACCTGTCAAAGTATCTTTGCTTTTTTTGAAAGAAGGAGATATTCCGGTCGGAGCGGTTGTTTTGTGTATTAATCTGGCACCGTACCTGGAGTTAAGTGCCAGACTCAATGAACTGACATATTTAAACATGGAAGAAATCGATCAGATTCCAATGGCGTATCCGTCGACCGAACCTGTCAGCCTGAATACCATATCTCATGTTATTGCGGAATATGGAATAGAGAAAGGACGGTTTACATTACAGGAACGTACGGAATTATTGTGTGATTTAATGGATCTGGATGTTTTTGAAATAAAAGGATCCATCGAGCGTGTTGCAAACGAAGTAGGGGTTTCCAAACAAACAATATATCGCGAAGTAGCAAAATTGAAAAAATACAGAGGGTAGTTTATGAGTGAAACGAAAGTAATGCAACAGCAGGCTAAAAGAAAAGGAGTATGGAAAGATTTCTTTATCATGTTGAAAACGGTAAAGATGCCATGGGTCCTTTTGATTGTTTATGTTGTCTGGCAGATGATACAAACGAAAATAATATTGACAGTACCTCAGGTAAACGGGAATTTCTTTGCCGGCGATGCATCCGTGAAAAGCGTAACAATGTTCATCGGTATCGAATTACTGGTTACGGTGGTATGTCAGATCAGTCTGTATATGAATCATGTAATCCGTTATCAACTGAACCGTAACCTGCGGAATGAACTCTGGGGGAAAATACTTAAAGTAAAACCGAAATATTATGATTCCGTCAGTCCGAATACCTTACTGAGTCGTATCACAAGCGATTCGGAAAGTATGAATGAGTTTCTGATGGATATCGTACTGGGAATCTTATCTTCTGTATATACTTTGGTTCTGACTATTTATGAAATAATAG